>JANMWU010000094.1:0-9948 GCA_031380785.1 Gemmatimonadaceae bacterium | reverse complement strand
GGTAGCCGAACCCACGCACGGTCTCGATCAGGTCACCGGCATCGCCGAGCTTCGTGCGGAGGCGCTGAATGTGCATGTCCACCGTGCGAGTCTGGATATCGGGCGCCGCTTCCCACACCGTCTCGAGCAGATGACCGCGCGCCTGCACTCGCCCGCGCCGCTCCGCGAGTGTGATCAGCAGCTTGTACTCGGTTGGGGTCAGCTCCACTTCATCGTTCTCGATGGCGACGCGATGCGCGGCGCGGTCGATGCGGATCGGGCCGATCTGCAGCAGATCCGCCGGTGCGTCGGCGGTGCCGCTGGTGCGACGCAGGATCGCGCCGACGCGCAACACCAGTTCCTGAGGACTGAATGGCTTCGTGAGGTAGTCGTCGGCGCCGAGCGACAGGCCGCGGATGCGATCCTGTTCTTCCTTGCGCGCCGTGAGCATCAGTACCGCGATGTGACGCGTGCTCTCTTCGGCACGGATGTGTTCGAGCACATCGAAGCCGCTCATGCCAGGCAGCATCAGATCCAGCACGAGCATCGACGGACGTTCCTGTCGCGCAATCGAGAGCGCGTCGGTGCCGTTGGAAGCAGTGGAGACGCGGTAGTTCGTCTTCGCCAGGTGATACGCCACCAGTGCAACGATATCCGGTTCGTCGTCCACCACCAGAATGCGTTCCTGCACGTGCTGCGCCGGGCTGGTCATGCGGTGTGCCCTGTATGTCCCTGAACGACGGTCGGCGATGACATCGGTGTCAGTCCGCTTTCGTCAGCCACCATTGGAATGTGAGGTGCGCCGCTGGATGCCAGGCGGTGCCGGATTTTGGCCAGAATCATTTCGATCGCCACCGTGTTGTGTCCACCGCGCGGCACAATCACATCGGCCCAGCGTTTGCTCGGCTCGACGAACTGCATGTGCATCGGTCGAACCGTGTTCACATACTGCTCGAGAATCTCGTCCAGCGGGCGACCACGTGATGCCATGTCGCGCTTGATGCGTCGCACCAGCCGGATATCGGCATCGGCATCCACGAACACTTTCACGTCGAAGCGCTGACGCATCCGTTCCTCGGTAAAGAGGAGGATGCCATCAACCACCACCACGTCCACTGTGGCAATCCGCACCGTCTCCGCGCTGCGGGCGTGGACGGTGTAATCGTACACCGGCTTCTCGATCGGCTCGCCGCGCGACATCGCATCGAGCTGCTCGACGAACAAATCGAGATCAAAGGCATCCGGATGGTCCCAGTTCAGGTGATGCAACTCGCGCATCGTCAGTCCGACGTGGGACCGGTAGTACGAATCCATTTCGACGAACGCGACCGACGAGTCAGCCAGTGCCGCCGCCACGCGACGGGCGACGGTTGTCTTGCCTGAGCCCGTACCACCGGCAATTCCGATCATCAGCGGGCGGTTCAACTCAGCACCTCCAACGTCACGGATACAGCTTCATTCGTGACTGTGTGAATATTCGTGATGATTTGGTCACGACTCCGTATCGGCGCGCACAAGGAGCGGCCCGATCCCTCAGTTCAATCTACCAGCCTGTGACAGAGCCCGGTCGCTGCCAGAGGAGGCCGGTGGCGACTAGATTGGTTCCATGAGACTCATGCCATCGCCGCATCAGCGCTTCGTGACCCTGCTGGCGGCGCATTGTCTGGTGGTTGGGGCGCTGACTGGTCAGACGCGCCCCGAAACACGATCCCTCGTCGTGGTCGCCACCACCGATGTCCATGGCCGGCTCAGGGCCTGGGACTACTACGACGGGCGCGCCGACAGCGCGCACAGCCTCGCTGCCGCGGCCACAATTGTCGATTCGCTGCGCGCGGCACATCCCGGCGATGTGGTCCTGGTGGACGCCGGTGATTTGCTGCAGGGCAACCCGCTGGCCAGTGTCGCCGCCAAGGCGGCTTCGGGCACGCCGCACCCGGTTGTCGCCGCCATGAACGCAATGCGCTACGACGCATCGGCCATCGGCAATCACGAATTCAACTACGGCGTTCCACTCCTTCGTCGCGCCATTTCGCAGGCGAAGTTCCCGTTTCTCTCGGCCAACGCCATCGCGGTCCGCCCGCGCGATGGGTTTGCGCGCTTCACGCTCGTGAAACGCGGCGACGTCACGCTCGGCATCATCGGCGCGACGACGCCTGGCGTAATGGTCTGGGACCGCGACAACGTGCGCGGTGTCCTGAAATACGGCGACATCATCCCGGCGCTGAAGACTGCCGCGGCCGACGCACGCAAGGCGGGCGCGGACGTGTTGATCGCAGTTGTGCACGCCGGACTGGATGGCGCCGCCAGCTACGACACCGTCTCGACCGGCCTGCCCAGTGAAAATGTCGTGCGCCGGCTGCCACTCGAAGTGCCCGGTCTGGCACTGATCGTGTACGGTCACTCGCATCGCGAGATGATCGACACGCTGATCAATGGCGTTCGCCTGATGCAGCCGCGCAACTACGCCGCCACTGTCGGCGTCGCGACGCTGAACCTGACCCGTGTCAGCGGCAAGTGGAACGTGACATCATCAACCGGCGCATCGGTGAAAGTGGCGGGGCACGCGGAATCGCCGGCCGTGCTCCGAGTCACCGACGACGTACATCGCACGACGCTGGCGTACGTCGCCGAGTCGATCGGTGTGACGCGCAGCGCATGGCGCTCCGATCAGGCGCGCGCCATCGACATGCCGATCACGGATCTGGTGGGAGAAGTCATGCGCCGGGTATCGGGGGCGCAGCTGGCAGCCAGTCCGGCATTTTCGCTCGATGTGAAGATCGACAGTGGCACTGTCACGGTGGCACAAATCGCCAAGCTGTACCCGTATGAAAACACGTTACGGGCCGTGCGCATTTCCGGTGCGCAACTGAAGGCGTTCCTTGAACACAGCGCGAAATACTGGAAGACGTGGACGCCGGAATCGACCGGGTCACTCGTGAACGGTACGGTGCCCGGCTACAACTTCGACATGATTGTTGGCGCGACGTACACGATGGACCTGTCGAAGCCCGTCGGCGAGCGCATCACCGCACTTGCCGTCAACGGAAAGGCGGTGACGGGCAGCGATTCATTCACCATCGCGCTGAGCAACTATCGGCAGACGGGTGGCGGCGGTTTCGCCATGATTGCCGGCGCGCCGCTGGTGTTCGAGTCGAAGAGTGATATCCGCGAGATGATCGTTGATGCCGTACGAAAGGCGGGCCGGCTCGAAGCCGCGGAGTGGGCGAACACCAACTGGCACATCGAGCCTGCTGCCGCGGAGGCAGCGGCCAAGGCGTCACTTCGCAGCGGAGAGACTCGATCCCCGACCGCGACACCGCGTTTGCGGGTAATCGGCATCAACGATTTCCATGGCGCATTCGAACCGCGGACCGCCGCCGGTGGCAAACCGTTCGGCGGGGCGGGCGCACTGGTCGGCGCAATTCGCCGTGCCCAGCGCGAGTGTGCGCCGCCAGCGTGCTATTCGGTGCTGGTGGATGGTGGCGATGAGTTTCAGGGAACACCCGCGTCCAACCTTGCATTCGGGCGCACCGTTGTCACGCTCTTTGACTCGCTCGGGCTCACCGCCGCGGCACTCGGCAATCACGAGTTCGACTACGGTCAGGATTCGCTCCGCGCGCGCATCCGACAGGCGACGTATCCGATTCTCTCCGCCAACTTGCGCGATTCGCTGGGCAACATCCCGTCGTGGATCCGGCAGGACACGATCGTGACGCGCGGGCCGTACCACGTCGGCATCATCGGCATCAGTACAATCGAAACGCCGAAGACGACGCGCGCGATCAATGTGACGGATCTGCGCTTTCTTGATGCGGCACCGATTGTCAGCGAACGCGCCAGGGCGCTCCGGGCACGTGGCGCGAACGTCGTCGTGGTCACGGGGCACGTTGGTGGATTCTGCAACGCACAAGGCGCGTGCGAGGGTGAGATCTTCGACATGGTGAACCGGCTCACCGAACGCGTGGACGTGGTTGTGAGCGGACATTCGCACACCCTCATCAACACCCGGCTGCGCGGTGTGCCGATTGTGCAGGCGCGATCCCGCGGCGAAGCGATCGATATCGTGGACATCGCGGTCGGCGACACGAGTTCGAACCGGCCAGGCGACATCAGCGCCTCACGCGTTCTCAGCGCCGACGTGCTCGACGTCATGAGCGACACCATTCCCGCTGATCCGCAGGCCGCGCGTATTGCCAGGGCGGCTGTCGACGCGGTGTCGGGACTCATCGCGCAACCGGTCGGAAAGATTCTCACCGACATGCGTCGCGACGGCAATCAGTATCCGCTGGGCAACCTCGTCGCTGATGCGATGCGCGATGCCGCGCACAGCGATATCGCGGTGATGAATAACGGCGGCATTCGCGCCAATCTGCTCGCCGGCGATGTGAATTTCGGTCGGCTTTACGAAGTGCAGCCGTTCGGCAACACCTTGTTCACGCTGAAAGTGCGCGGCTCCGATCTCCGCGGATATCTCGCGCGGCTTGTCGCCGGAAGTGATATTCGCGCGCACGTGAGCGGCGTGACGCTGCGATATGATCTGGCGCGGTCGGCCGATGATCGCCTCGTCGACGTGCGCGTGGGCGGCAAGGCGATTGACCCGACGCGTGTCTACACCATCACATTGAATGATTTCATGGTGACGGGTGGCGATGGCCTCGGGCTCGCGGGCCTCGCACTCGAAACCATCCCCACGGACATCGTCGATCTCGACGCGCTCGTGGCATACGTGAAAGCGCGACCGCAGGGTGTGGCCGCACCGGCCGTCGACCGTATCGTGTCCGTGACTCCATGACAGCAACCGAATGACTGACAGCACCTTTCGCGTGTACGTGAACTCCCGTGGGTATGATGTGATCACCGGTGCCAGCGCGCTGGATGCCGTGCGCGTTGCTGACGGTGCTGAAGCCGCGGCCGTGGTCAGCGGCACGCGCCTGATCACTGACAGTCGCGGACTGCCGGTCACTCCGGAGACGCCGGCGTATGCGGGCGTCATCTATCGCATCGTTGCCAACCGCGCCCGCGATACCGAGTCCGCATCGTGAGCCCAGCGCCGGTTGCGTCTGATCGTTCGCTGCTGCGCAAGCTGCCGAAGGCCGAACTGCACTGCCATCTCGATGGCTCGCTCCGGCCGGAGACCATGCTGGAACTGGCCAGGGAGTACCGCGTCGCGATGCCGTGCGACGATGCAGATGCGCTGCGCGAGTACATGCGCGTGGACGACGCGCGCAATCTCGAAGACTATCTGATGCGATTCGACACCACGCTGTCGGTCATGCAGACGGCCGAGGCGCTCGAGCGGATAGCCTATGAACTCGCCATTGATGCCGCTGCAGAAGGAGTGCGCTACATCGAGATGCGGTACGCGCCGCCGCTGAACACGCTGCAGGGTCTGTCACTCGCCGCCGCCGTGGAAGCGCCGCTGCGCGGCATCGCCAAAGCGCAACGGGAAACCGACATCACGGCGCGCGTGATTGTCTGCAGTCTGAGGCATTACGATCCGCTGCTGTCGATGCAGCTGGCAGAGTTGGCGGTCGCGTACAAGGATCGCGGCGTTGTCGGCTTTGATCTGGCGGGTGCTGAGATCGGCAATCCGGCGTCGCGGCATTCGGCGGCGTTCGAGTACTGCCGCGAGCACGGTCTGGCGTGTACCTGTCACGCCGGCGAAGGTGACGGTCCTGAGTCGATCCGACAGGCGGTGCACGACTGCCAGGCACGCCGCATCGGACACGCCACCCGTCTGCTCGAAGATCCGACACTGGCCGACGAGGTGCACGAGCGTGGGATCGCGCTCGAGCTCTGTCTCACCAGCAACGTGCAGACGCGCGCAACCGAGCGATACGAGACGCATCCGATCAGGCAGTTCCTCGCGCGCGGCATGAACGTCTGCCTCAATACCGACAACCGTCTGATGTCTGCCACAACGCTGGTGGACGAGTACCATCATGCGGCCACCAGTTGCGACTGCACATTCGACGAATTGGCAGGGATGGCACTCGACGGGTTTCGCAGCAGCTTTCTTCCGGACGCCGAAAAGGTGCCGTTGGTCGCGCGCATGGCGCTCGAGATCGAGGCGCTCCGCGGCGGCCACCCAGCCTGACTCGCTTTCACCACACCGTCGCATGACCGCTTTCCGATCGCGCGAAAACAGGGTTCCGCCGACTGAGGCACTGCTGGCGGCTCAGTATGGTGCGGACGCCGCCGGAATTGCGGCCGCTGTGGTGCGGTCGCTGGCTGGTCGCGCACTGCCGGATCCGGTCGCAGCGATCGTGCTCGGATCGGGACTCGGCGGACTGGCCGAAAAGATCAGCGACGCAGTCCGGATTTCGTTTCATGACATCCCTGGTTTTCCGCCAGCAACGGTCGAAGGGCACGCTGGCGCGCTTATCGCCGGCACGCTGAGTGGCAAACCGGTCATCTGCCTGGCGGGGCGCTTTCATCTCTACGAAGCCCATCCCGCCGCCGTCGCCGTGTTCCCCGTACGCCTCGTCCACGCACTCGGCGCTCGCACACTGATCGTGTCAAACGCTGCCGGAGGTGTGCGTCGCACTTTCACACCGGGGACGCTGATGCGCATCGACGATCACATCAACCTGATGAATCGTCATCCACTGTTTGGACCGGTGCAGCCTGGCGACACACGCTTTCCGGACATGTCGGCGCCGTATGATCGCGCGCTTGGCGCTCACCTCGATGCCACCGCGCGTCGTCTGAAAATCCCGCTCGACATCGGCGTCTATTGCGGTCTGCTGGGCCCGACCTACGAAACGCCGGCCGAAGTGCGGATGCTTGAGCGACTTGGTGCCGACGCGGTTGGCATGAGCACCGTTCCGGAAGTGATCACTGCGCGCGCTCTTGGCATGTGCTGCGTGGGCGTGAGTCTGATTACGAATGCAGGCGCTGGCTACACCTCGAATACCCTGAATCATGCCGAGGTAATCGAAGGAGCGCGCGACGCCGCCTCGCGCTTTCAATCTTTGATTGAAGCGTTTGTCGGGACGCTTCCAAACAGCGACGACGATTCATGAGAGGTTGAGTGAGTCTGCTTACGGCAGCCCGCGACCTGCAGCGCCGAAAGGCGCGTGAACGCAGTGGCAAGTTCGTGGCCGAGGGAGTGCGCACGGTCGGGGAGCTGCTGAAAAGCGCACTCACGATCGACGGTGTTCTTGCCAGCGTCTTGGCCGACCAGGACTTGCGCGTGCAGGCGCTGCTTGATCAGGCGCGCGACGCTGGCGTGCCGGTGGTCATCGTAAGCGAAACCGAGTTCGGCAGCGCGGCTGGGACCGACGCACCGCAGGGTGTCCTCGCGGTAGCCCGTGCCCCCGAACGGACGCTCGAGTCGTTGCCGGCCACGGGTCTGCGACTGCTTGTGCTCGATGGGCTGCAGGACCCCGGAAACGTCGGCACCATTCTCCGGACGGCTGCGGCCTTCAATGCGTCGGCCACCATTGCGCTGCCCGGAACTGTTGACCTTTGGAATGCCAAAGTCGTCCGGGGAGCGATGGGCAGTCACTTCGTACACCCCACTCTGGCCTGTTCCACTGATGCGCTTGCCCGGTTCCTCATGGAACGCGGGATTCCCTTATGGGGCGCCGACGCGGCCGGAACTCCGATTCCGGAGGTAAGGGTGCCAGCGCAATGGGCGCTGGCCGTGGGCAACGAAGGGGCTGGACTCTCTCCTGCAACGCAGGCGCTGGTGGTCGCTACCGTCGCCCTTCCTATCAGTGCGGCGGTCGAATCGCTCAACGTCGCTGTCGCTACCGGTATTCTTCTGTTCGTACTTCGCTGAGCCTCGTGGATCCCACCGTCTTCGTCATCGTCGCATCTGCGCTGTTCGGGGCCTGCTTCGGCTCGTTTCTGAACGTCTGCGTATCACGCTGGCCGGCCGGCCTTTCAGTCGTCCGGCCCGCCAGTCGCTGTCCGAAATGCGAACGTGCGATCCGCTGGCACGAGAATGTCCCGGTATTCGGATGGCTGCGACTCGGTGGCAAGTGCGCCGGCTGTGCGCTGCCGATCTCGGTCGAGTATCCGATCGTCGAACTCGCGGTAGCGCTGCTGTGGGCCGGATCAGCTTACCTGGGTGGCTTCGGTCTCGACTCGCTTCGCCTTGCGACGTTCGCAACCATCATGTTCGGCATCACGCTGACCGACGCCAAGCACTACGTCATCCCCGACGGGTTCACCGTGTTCGGATTTCTGTTCGTGCTGGTGACGAGTGTGATCGCGTTTTTCAACGGCTCAACTGAGCAGTGGTTCGCCGCGCCCATCGAAGCCATGTACGGTGCCTGCGCTGGCGCGGGCTTCATCGCCATCATCGGCTGGCTCGGTGAAGTGGCGTTGAAGAAGGAAGCGATGGGCTTCGGCGACGCGACACTGATGGCCGTCGTTGGCGCTGCGATCGGCCCGAGCCGCGCGATCATCACCGTCTTCGTCGCCGCCGCACTCGGCGCTGTCACATTCCTTGCCGTCGTCTATCCGATCGCGTACCTGCGTGCAAAGAGGGCTGGCCGCAAATTCGAACCACCGCTCGTGCCGTTCGGTGTGTTCCTCGCACCGGCCGCCGTCGTAATGTTGTTGGCCGGCCACGCGCTGATGGACTGGGGTGGTACTCTTCTCGGCGTGCCGCTGCGCTGACCACCTTCCCGGGAATCTGTGCCCCGCTTCGTTTTACTGACCGTCGCATGCGTCGTTCTCATCGCCTGCGATCGCAAGCCGATGCCCAAAGCTGGTGATCTGCAGGGTGAAGTCACCGCGCTCGTTCCGAAGGTCGAAGAAGCAGCCGGCCTGAAATTCCGGAAGCCGCCCAAGGTCGCGTCGCAGAGCTCCGGGCAGGTGCAGAAATTTCTCGTCGACCAGTTTGCGCGACCGGAAGTCCGCCGCGATCTGGATGCCAAAATCGGAGTCTGGAAGCGACTCGGCCTGGTGCCCGATTCGGTCGACGTGGTTGCGCTGCTTACCAGGCTGCTGGCTGAGCAGGTGGTTGGATTCTACGATCCGAAAAGCAAGACGCTGTTCGTCGTCGAAGGGCATTCCGGCGTCGAGCGCGAGACCGTGATTCGCCACGAACTCACGCACGCGTTGCAGGATCAGTATGTGAATCTCGATTCGATTCAGAACGTGCTTGGTGATGACGATCGCGTCGAAGCCGCGCAGGCCGTGTTCGAAGGGCATGCCACGGTGATGATGGTTGGCAACGCGGCCCGCACGATCGCGTGGGACAAAGCGCGTGAAAGCATTCGCGACGCGCGCGCGGCGAATCCTGTCTTCAGCGCGGCGCCGCCGTTCCTGGCCGAGGGTCTGCTCTTTCCATATCTCGGTGGCGCCGAGTTCGTGCGCAGTGTGATGAGCGATGGTGTCACGAGTGAGCAGTTGCTGGCTGCGCTGCCTGTCAGCACGTCGCAGATCCTGCATAAGGAGCGCTGGTCCGTGAAAGGACAACCGGCCGAGTCGGTACGCTTCTCGCCGTCGGCCGGCACCACGATCCGTTACCAGAACAGCTTCGGTGAATTCGAGACGCGCCTTGCCCTCGCGCAGCTGCTTGGCGATGTCTCGCGGGCATCGATCGCGGCGCGCGGACTGAACGGCGATCGCTACGCGGTGCTGAGCACGCCGGCCGGCGACGGGCTGGCGTGGGTCGGCGTGTGGGATACTCCGCTCGATGCGGAGGAATTCGCCGAGGCGATGGGTGCGGCAATGGCGAAACGGTACAAGTCCGCGGTCGTTTCCACGAACGGTCGCCGCGAGATCACGGCGCAGGGCCGTCGTGTCACCATCCGGACCGACAAGGTCGGCGGCCACGACATCTCGATTGTGGAGGATCTTCCGGCTGCAGCCAAGCCGCTCCGGATCGCTGCCGCCGCCGTGGTCATCGCGGCCCGCTGAGTGAGTCAGCGCGGCACCACGTCGGACGGCAGTGCGTACATCACCGGGTGGCGCCGAACCGGTGTAACAGCTATTTCCAGCGGTGCAGAC
>JANMWU010000020.1:0-17629 GCA_031380785.1 Gemmatimonadaceae bacterium | reverse complement strand
CCTGCACGCTGACGGCCACTGGCGTGAGGGCGCGTTCGCTGGTGAGTTGAAGCCGGCGTCCGCTGCCGCGCAACGCTCTCAGCACGGCGCGTGTGCGAGCGTCAGGCGACGCGCTCAGTTGCACATCGATTGTGTCCGATGCCGACGACACCAGCGCGGCCAGCGATTCGTTCAACCGGCCGTCACTGCCGACGCGCAACTGATCGCGACGCGCCGTTTCCGGCGTCAGGAAGTGCCACAGGAGCAGCGCCATGCACAGCAATCCGACGCCGTGCAACAGTGCGCCAAGGCTGCGCAGCGTACCCTCCGCCGACGTCGGCGCAATCGGCGCAATCGGCGCAATCGCGGAACGTGCGTCAGCGCGTGAGAGCATATACCACCAGGTTCACGCCGAAGCGGGTGTTGTCCACCGACAGAAACTTCTTGTTCTCCGGGTGAAACGACCACTCCGAGCTGTAGTCCTTGCTGCTGTACACCACCGCCAGTCGACCATTGCGCTCGATGCCCAACAGATGATCGTGCACCAGATTGTCGCCCCAGCCATTCAGCTCGTGCGACGTGGTTGGCGGACCGTCGCGGAAGGTGAAGAATGCACGATACAGCGGATGTGTATTCGGGATCGGCTTCAACGCACCAACTGCTGCCGTCAGCTCCTCGGTGCAGGTCTTGTGGAAGACGCCGTCGACGTCGTGGTTGTGATCATCGACGAACAACAGGCCGCCGCGGTCGCAATACTTGCGCAGCATGGCACGCTCCGCCGCTGTGAAGCGCACCGGCAGGTGGCCAGTCAGGTAGGCCAGCGGATAGCGCAGCAGTGCTTCCGACGACAGCGGGACGATCGCACCTGATGGCGCCACGTCGATGCTGGTGTAGCGTGCGACCGCATCGATCACATTGGCGGCGAGCAGCGGCGCGGAATCCCAGTCACCGGACTCGTACTGCACGGTCGCAAAGATGAACTTCACGGCGCGCCGCCCAGCCAGAGCGACGCTCCGTTGCTGCGGCGCCACGGCGAGAGCGCCAATCGTCGCGCGCGAAGCAGTGCCGCCGTGGCGTCGCGCTGCTGATCAAATGCCTCGATCGCATCGCCAATTGCGCCGGACAGTTGCGGTGAGTGGCCCAGCGCATCGAGCCGCACAATGCGCAACGAATCGACTGCCGATGAATCGCGCGTTCCCAGCAGCGCCAGCGCACGCAACACACGCTCGGCCACGCGACGTTCGGTGGGTGGCAGCGCGTTCAGCGCGTGTCGCATTTCAAACTTTGCCGAATCGGTACCAATCAGTCGGATCTTTGCGAGGTCGACGACGGCGGCCGGCGGCGTTCCGCGCAGATACACGCGCTCCGCCGACCGTGCACGCTGGATCGCTGCCAGCGCACGCTTCATCGGTTCGATCGCCTCGCGCGGCACGCCACCCTGCAAGGCGCGCGTCGCATCCCACATTGCGTTGTACGCCTCGAGCAACGGGCGATTCACGGCGACAACCGGAGTTTCATCGCCGTGCGAGTCGAGCATGCCGCCGACGTTCCCAGTGGCGGCGTCGGCGGCTTTCAGCACCGCCTCCGGAGTGGACTGCCCGGCCAGATCTGCGGCGGTGTGCTGGTGACCATCGCCGGCGTAGTGCACGTGTTCTCCGCTCGGATTGTCACCGAGTCTCGCGAACACGATGTCCGACACCTGCTTGCGCAGCCGCGCCTGATCGGCGCCGATCCGCATCGACTCGGCCAACATCGTGGGGCGATCGATCGAGGGCATGCGTGCAACCAGTCGCTCAGTGAGCAGCAACAGCTGCCGCTGACTCAGCACACTCTTGTCGACCGGCGTCGGCGGCAGCTGCCCGAGTGCCACTGAGTCACGCTCGTCGGCGCGTGGAATGCGGATGGTGCGCGTTTCACTGGCGCCGAGTGACGGACCGCTGAGTGTGTTGCCATCGTGAGCGGTGAGCCGCACGTGCATCATGTCACCAGGCTTCAATCCCAGCGCGCCGAGATTCAGTGTGGCGCCCATGGAGATATCGCGGCCGAGGGCACCGCGCCGCTCATTCACCGCGCCCGACCGGAAGGTGAACTGCTCACCGCCGCCGCTCGAGATGATGTACTCGATGCGTGCGTCGCGGAGGCCGATGTCATCGTGGATCGTTCCGGAGACACGAATGCTGGCGGCCGGGTCGAAGACGAGCGTGTCTGTGGCCGGCAGTATGATGGTAGCGTTCGGAGCCGAATCAGCCACCGGCGTCACCAGAATCCACCGCTCGCCGACGGCGTCGCGCAGGCGGAGCGCCAGTGGCGCCGTGCCGATGCGAATGTCGCCGCGCCAGCCATCCCCACGGGCCGCCGTGGGCACTGTCCGGGGCACGCCGGCGCCGACGTCTGATGACTCCTGCACCATCAGCGTGGCGTTGGACGACGGCCCGGCGCCATCGATGCGAATCAGGCTGCCCGCAATTGCGGATACCGTCTCGCCGAACGCGATCGCCCGCTCACCGCGATTCGTGTACGACGGAGGGAGCAGCGTCGCCTCGGCGAGCACGCGACCTTTCGCGGCCGCAGCGGCGCTGCCAAGCCGCGGTGACCACAGGCCCGAATGCGCGGACAGGCTTCGCGCGCGCCACGGATACGCCGCGGCAGCGAATACCATCAATACGCTCGCCAGTCGTCCCCACACGCGCCAGCGCTCGCGTGCGAGTGCCGCGCCAACGGCTGGCTCCCAGGCAGTTGCCGCCATGAACGATGCCAGACGGCGCTGCACCGGATCGACATCGTCCGCGCGCGCGTGATCGGCCAGCGTCACCAGTGCGTATCGCAGATCCGGCGCCCGACGTTCGGCCCAAAGTGCCGCATCGATGCGCTGCACGCGATCGGGACGCAGCCGATGCCAGCGCCACCACGCGACTATGCACGCGACGGCAATGGCGAGCAGCCAGACGACGACGGGGTCTGGTGATCCCGTCGTGACACGTGCCACTGCACCGACGCCAAGTACAGTCGCCAGCGCGCCGACCGCCCATACCGCGATGTGCGTCAGGCCGATGGAGCGCAGCGCGCGCTGCACACCATCGAGTCGCGCAATCAGCTGTACCGGCGTCACAACGCGGATCTCCGCCGCAACAGCAACTCGAGCATTGCGAGCGCCAGCGCGGCGCCGATCAGCCACGGCGTGGCGAGAGACGCAACCACCGGTCGCGTTGCGAGTGACACGCGACGCGAAGGAGGGGCAGCGAGCCATGCGGGAGCGGCATGAGCCGCGTTCGGCTCGCCATCACAGGATGTAAGCACCGCTGCCAGCCACGCCTGCGCTGCGAGCGACAACGACTGATCGCCGGCGTCCGGCAGGCCAGCAGAAAGCGAGAGCACACATCCATCGCCCACGCGGTGCTCACGCATAGCGGCGCTGCCGTCGGCCCACCAACCGACCACGCGACCTGCCAGCGGTGTGGCGCTCGAATCGCGTGTCATCGGCGCAATCCAGGTTGTCGATGCGACAGTCAGCGCCTGCAACGCCGGTACGCCTTTCGCCGAGCGAGTCGGCCACCACAGGACAGTCGCGCCAGATTCAGCGGCGGAACTGTCCGCCAGCGTCAGTACGTCGCCGCGCTCGATGATCGTGCCGACACGCGCGACACTGTCGCCAAGCAGCAGCGCAGTGGCCGCGATGGGGTCATCACCGACGGCATGCACGACGATCGCGCCGCGGGCTGCAGCGCTGTCATCAGGCAGCTCGATTGGCAGCGCGGTGATGGAATCCGGAAACAACTCCCGCAGCGACCGTGTGGCGGGATCGAGCGAACGCGAAGCAAACGATGACGCGATCGTTACCCGCAACTGCGTCGTGCCGCCCGCAAGCGAATCGCGCGCGTGCGCAAGCAGCGCGAACGCCGCGCTCAACGACGCCGATCGTGCAAGCGTGGCCCTGACGCCGTCGTGTGCTTTGATCACAGCGACGGTATCGAACGCAATCACGGCGTCTGACTCGCCAAGTGCATCGATTGCGCGCTGTTGCGCCGGAAGCGGCAGCGTACCGTCGAGCAGCAGCACGGTGCGCGTTGGAACGCGCGAGATGGTCGCAACCGGCTGTGCAACACCAAGCGCCAGCAGCGCCACAATCAGCAGCCGCAGCAGCATCCACCAGCGATCAGTCGGTATCCGCTGCAGTGTCGTGGCTTCCAGCATTCCAGCGGGAAGGAATCGCGCGGTGGCAAGTGCCAGCGCGCGCGGACGCTGCCGTGACAGCAGATGGGCAGCGATCACGCCCAGCATTCCCAGTGCGCCCGCCGCAAGCGCCCACGGTGCCAGCCACGTCACGACACCGGCCCGGTGCCGGCAGCCGCGCGCACCAGCGAGCGCACGGCGTCGGATGGCGCCTGATCGTCGACGATCGCGAGGTAACGCGCGCCGGTCGCCAGCCAGCGCGTTCGCATCGACGAACGGAATGCACCGAATGCGTCGTCGTAGGCGCGCTGCGCACTACGTGCGAGCGGTCGTCGCAGCGCGGCATCTTCCGGGTCGACAGCGACCGCGCGTTCTGTGCCGAGGCTCAGTTCCGCGCGCGCGACGAGGTGCACCACGATCACCTCGATGCCGCGCGCGATCAGCGACGCACCGCGCAAGAGCAACGCGTCGGCGTCACCAAGCAGATCAGAAATCAGCACCACCCGCTCGATGCCACGCATGCCGTCGAGCATCGGCGCCACCATCGGTGATCCATCAACCTCCACCGAATCCACCACGCGGATCATCTCTCGCACCACATCACCGCGTGCGCGCGGGGCCAACCGCCGCGCGCCGCGACCGAGTGCGATGACAAGGCCAACGGCGTCGCCAGCGCCGCGTCCGACTGCCGCCAGACCAACGCAGAGCATGCGCGCCTGACGCCACTTCGTGTCGCCGCCGAGGCCAGCACCCATCGACGCCGATCCATCGAGGACGATCAGCGTCGGCGATGTCGCAATGTCCGGCGCGAGACGCACATACGCGCGATCGGTGCGCGCCAGCAGCTTCCAGTCGAGCCGACGCGGATCGTCACCCTGACGGTATGGTCGATATTCCGTGACTTCGACATTGGGCCCGATGCGTTTGGCCACATGCGCACCAACGTTGGTCGTGCGCGGACGGAGGCGTGCCGTCCAGCGAACGCCGCGCAACGCATCCAGCAATGCGCCGTATTCGTGATAGCCTGGCGCCGCCATTGAATGCGCGTTGCGTCAGCGGGAAACGGCGCCGCGCGGAGGCTCCACGCGCACCATCAGCTCCTTCACGATCGTATCCGACGCGATCCCGTCCGCCTCGGCAGCGTAGTTCGGCAGCACGCGATGCCGCAGCACCGGCAGTGCAACGCGCTGCACGTCGGCCGGTGACACTGCCACCCGACCGGCCAGCAGCGCATGCGCTTTCGCGCCGAGGATCAGCGCCTGTCCGGCGCGCGGACCAGCGCCCCAGCGAACGTATTTTGTGACCAGTTCAGGTGCGCGCGGATCGCCCGGACGCGTCGCCCGTACCAGCTGCGCCGCATAGCGCAAGACCGTCTCCGACGCCGGAACATCGCGTGCCATCGTCTGCAACGCGCGAACCTGCAACGCATCGAGCACCGGTGTCAGTGGCGCTGCGGCGGCGCCGGTGGTACTGCGCAGAATTCCGACTTCGTCATCCTCGCCCGGATAGTCGATGCGAATGTCAAACAGGAATCGATCCAGTTGCGCTTCCGGCAGCGGATAGGTGCCTTCCTGCTCGATCGGGTTCTGTGTCGCGAGTACGAAGAACGGTGCCGGCAGCGGCATCGTCTGACCGGCGGCGGTCACCCGATATTCCTGCATCGCCTCGAGCAGTGCCGCCTGAGTGCGCGGCGGAGCGCGATTGATTTCGTCGGCCAGCACGATATTGGCGAAGATCGGTCCGCGCACGAAACGGAATGCACGATGACCCGTCGCCGAGTCTTCCTCGAGTAGTTCCGTGCCGGTAATGTCGCTTGGCACGAGATCAGGCGTGAACTGAATGCGACGAAAGTCGAGCTGCATCGCCTCTGACACGGCGCGCACCATCAGTGTCTTCGCCAGGCCGGGCACGCCAACGAGCAATGCGTGACCGCCGGCGACGATGGCGAGCAGAATTTCATCCAGTGCGTCAGTCTGGCCGACGATGCGACGCGCAACTTCGCTGCGCATTGCCTGCGCCGCGCTGATCAGATCAGCGGCCTCGGACTCGGTGTGACAGCGCGGTGCGGTGAAAGCCTCGGCCATCACCTGAGGGGCTGGCGACGTCGCATGTGCAGCAACAGCGTCGACCCATCCTTGACGCCCGCGTCGGCCAGAGACTTCGCTTCGTCGCGGATCTCAAAGCCGCCCAGCTTCGTCACCACATCAGCGGGACGCGGCACATCCGGCGCGAGTACCACCAGTGCCTGCGCCTTCGCGCGCGACACCGACGTATGCGGCTCGACGATGACCTTGACGGCGTCCCACGCTTCGAGCATCTGAACCCGAATCGTGATGGTCGGCGCGCCGTCCGGGGCGAGCATGATCGCCTCCGCGCGAGTGCGGAGCTGGGTGACGAAGGGCGGCATGATCGTTTGGATGTATCGGGTGAACGCCGGTTTGCCGCGACCGGGCCGGGGCGACGCGCCGCCAGCTGACTGGTCTACGCGGCGGTGGCGGCGGGAGTTGCGTCAGTTGCGCCGGGGACTGGATCCGACGGCGGAGGTGGCGGCGCGATGTACACCGGCAGCGCCGAGAGAAAGAGGGCGATCTGAGCATCGAACATGTAGCTCGAGCCTGTCACCCGCGTGCCATCGGGGATTTTCGCGACGCCGAACAGCACGTCCTCGCCGCCCTGACCGCGCAGCGCGACATGCGTCGGCCCCGATTTGTCCGGAAAAGCGGCGTAGATACCGCTGCGATTGGCGAAAAATTCCGTCGCGGCTGCCAGCACGGCGGCGCCGTCGAGGGAGGTGTTGGATTCCTGCTGAGTGCGGATTGTCGGCGGCATAGTCGCAATGTATATGGCATGAGCCGGGCTCGGACTCAATTCGCGTCAGTCGTCCCTGAACGCTGTCACGCGGTGCGAGCCATCACAGAACGGTGCCTCGCGCGACGCTCCGCAGCGACAGAGCGCCATCGAGTTCGCTTCGCGGATCAACGTGCCGTCTTCGCGCACGACGCGCACCGGTCCCTGCAGCACAAGCGGGCCGTTGTGTCGCAACCGAATCCGGAGTTGCACCGTAGTGTCGTCGTCTGCCGCATCCACGGATAAAATGTATCTTCCGGCAGACACCACTACCACGGAGCAGCAGATGAACGCGGAAGCGTCACGAAAGATTGTCATTGCCAGTTTTCCGACACCGGGTGGTGCCGACGCCGCCCTGCACCTTCTAAAGGCCGCGCCGGTGAGCCTCGGCAACGTGGCGCTTGTCACTCGCGATCCGAGCGGAAAGGTTGAGTTCACCGAAACGCAGGATTGGGGCATCGGCAAGAGCGCACTGGTGGGCGCGATCGCCGGTTTGCTGCTGCCGGGCGTTGGCACGATCACGATGGCGGCCGGTGGTGCGCTGGCAGCGTATTTCATCGATCTCGGTTTTCCCGATCCGCTGCTTAAGCAGATGGGGGAAGGTCTCGATCAGAACAGTTCAATGCTGATCGCGCTGGTGGATGAAGCGGGATTGACGCGTGCGGGCGAAGTGATCGTGCAGGGCGGCGGTACGGTGCTCGGCACGAGTCACGAAACGGATCTGGCGGCGGCGATGGCAACGATGCAGCGGAAGTAGTTCGTCCGCGGTAAACACTGAATGCAGAACGGCGCTCCCAATCGGGGGGCGCCGTTCTGCGCTTCCTGTACAGCCCACGTCAGCCGACGATGCGCTCCTGCACCCACGACCGCACCTGATCCATCGTCACCCGCACCTGCGCCAGCGAATCGCGATCGCGGATCGTCACGCTTTGATCGTTCGCCGACTCGCTGTCGATGGTCACGCAGAACGGCGTGCCGACTTCATCCTGCCGGCGATAGCGCTTGCCGATGCTGCCCGTCTCGTCGTAGTCGGTGTTGAATGCGCGGCGCAGTTCGTCGGCCAGCTTCGAGGCCATCTCCGGCTGTCCGTCCTTTTTTGTCAGCGGAAATACCGCCGCCTTGATCGGAGCCAGCGCCGGATGCAGGCCGAGCACCACGCGCCCCTCTTCTTCGCCTGCCACCGACTCTTCGCGATAACCGTTCACCAATGCCGCGAGTGTGGTACGATCGGCACCGACTGACGTCTCAATCACAAAGGGCAGATAACGCTTGTTCGCCTGCTGATCGAAGTACTCGAGCTTCTTGCCGCTGTACTGCTGATGCTGCGAGAGATCGAAATCGCCGCGATTGTGAATGCCTTCGATTTCCTGGAAGCCGAGCGTGCCGCCGAAGTCGAAGGTGATGTCGAACGCGGCCCGCGCGTAGTGCGCCAGCTCACCGGCTTCGTGCTGATGGTAGCGCAGGCGTTCCGGCGCGAGGCCCAGTGAGTAATGCCATGTCAGTCGATCGGCCTTCCATTTCTCGAACCATTCCATGTCAGTGCCCGGCTCGACGAAGAATTGCATCTCCATCTGCTCGAACTCGCGGGTGCGGAAGATGAAATTGCCCGGCGTGATTTCGTTGCGGAACGCCTTGCCGATCTGCGCGATGCCGAATGGCACTTTCTGACGGCAACTCTGCTGCACGTTGAGAAAATTCACGAAGATGCCCTGCGCCGTTTCCGGCCGCAGATAGATCGTGCTCGCGCTTTCCTCGAGCGGTCCCATGAACGTCTTGAACATGAGATTGAACATGCGCGGCTCGGTGAGCTGACAGGCGTCGTGCTGTCCCGGCATCTTGCTCGGCTTCTGCGGACAGCGCGCGTCTTCGAGCTTGTCGGCGCGGAAGCGGCCTTTGCACGTCTTGCAGTCCACCAGCGGATCGGTGAAGCCTGCCACGTGCCCGCTCGCTTCCCACGTCTTCGGATGCATCAGGATCGCGGCGTCGAGTCCTTCGACGTCATCGCGCAGGCGGACCATGCTTGTCCACCACAAATCCTTCAGATTCTTCTTGAGCTCAACGCCGAGTGGTCCGTAATCCCAGACACTGCCGGTGCCACCGTAGATCTCGGAACTCTGGAAGATAAAGCCGCGACGTTTGCACAACGACACGAGCTTGTCCATCACATCGGGATGGGCACTGGCGGACATGCGCTGACCTCTGGTGCGGCGGCGCCCCTGGATGCCGCGAACATTTGTCGCGACTGGGTGGGGTGCCATGATGCCGAAAGGTAGGTAGTGCCTGCAGAATTCGGATGGCCGCGTCCGAATTCTGCAGACACGCTGGCTCAGATGACGCAGGTCCCTAACGAAGACCCTGGACAATTCCACCTGCCAACACCCGTACCGATAATCGTCCCACCGCTGTCGTTCTCCACGTGGAATGAGTATGCGGTCACGAATGTGCCGTTCGCCAAAGTTCCGAGGAAATCGAGCTTGAGCTTCCCCGTACCGACTGGCCCGCGTTGCCCCGTGCTGATCGGATCGTTCAGATCCGGGGCCAGAAAAAGTTGAAAATCACCGGACGTCGGCCGCGACCCGAGCAACACTTCGGAAAACGTCCGGCCTTCCCTGATCGGCTCCCCGGCGTTCACAATCATGCCGATAATGACTCCGGGGGTCTGCGCCGTTGGGTCGCCAGGAGCAGGATCGGGGAACAGGTCGTACAGGAAGAAGAGAAAGTCGAGACCAGGCTCCAGTTGTGGCGTTCTTTCACCAGAGAAATCCGAAAACGCATAGTGCCCGTTCTTCGGTTGTGCGGCGGGATCCCACGGGCCCGCGATGTCGAATTGAATCGACGACGGTCCAACAACCCTGATTTGCACCGTCGCTTTTGCCAGCAAAAAGCCGGCTGAGTCGAGGACGTCAACATGGAGAGAGTCGGTTCCGGACGTCTTCGCGCTGGCGATGTAGTTGATCTGTGGCACCGCAGTCGTCACCACCGCAGCAGCACCGATGCTGCCCGATGTCCCTGTCAGCGTCCATTTGTAGCTCACGCCATTGGGCAGTGGCGGGCCGTCGACGACGACGGAGGGGCGGGTGCCGCACGAGCAGCGTCGATTCGCGCAACGGCCTCTGCGTGCTGCGACTATGGCAGGCGACGGGTCGATCACCCACCGCCGCCCGCCGTCGCATTCAACGTTCGCTTACTTGACGACGCCCAGTTGACGCATCAGGCCGAGCGTATCCCAGTTCGCCCATTCCTCGGCGATCTTTCCGTTCACAAAACGGGCGATTGTGATGCCCGTGGACGTGATGCGCCGACCAGTTGGTGCAATGCCCTGCAGGTCGCCTGAGTGCGTCCCCGTCGACGTCCATCGAGCGACCACATGATCGCCATCGCTGATGGTCTCTTCAACGTTCAGGCGGAGGTCGGGAAACGCCTTGCGATACATGGTGGCGTTCTGCTTCACGGCCTCGGGACCGCGCGTTGTGATCGTCGATGCCGGGTCGTGGTTGATGTAATCGGGCGTGTACATCATGTCGGCCAGCGCCATCTGGCCACGATTCCAGACTTCGTCGATCAACTTCCGTACGGTATTCGCATTCTCGATCGACGTGACGGAGGTCGGTGAAGCGGTGACTGGACTCATGTTCGTGCCTCCTGAAAGACGCCCGCGACAGGAATTTCTGTCGGGCGCTCTACTATGGTGGGATGTCGCGCGTCGCGCCATGTGCGCGGAGCGATCTCGACCGGCCGCTGGCGCGACGTCGAATTCAGGCACAAGCGAGCCGCCGTTATCGAGGTTGGCGCCGCTGGGGTGCAAGTCATCGCGTCGCTTGCAAGCGAGGTGGACCACCTGACGGTGTTCCAACGGCAGGCGCACTGGATATCTCGCAACACCATCGGCGATGGGTCGGAGCTGGCGAGGAAGCTGATGCCGGACTCTTCGTTTGGTGCCAAGCGCCCGGTGCGCGACCCCGGCGACTTTGCGCCCGGTGGATACTATTACGCCCTGTCGCTTCCAAATGTCGATCTCGTAACGACACCAATCGCGCGCGTTGTACCTGAGGGCATCGTCACGGCCGATGGCTCGGTGATCGAACTCGACCTCATCGTCTGGGCGACGGGGATGACGCTTGATTGGCTGGCGCCGATCGAGATCGTCGGTCGCGGCGGCGTAATTCTCCACGACGTGTGGGCGGGAAACAATCCGCGCACCGATCTCGGAGGAACAGTACCGCGCTTCCTCAGCCTGTTCATCAACGACGGGCCCAACACCGGCGTGGCGAATGGAGGCGCTGGGCACAATTTCATGACGGAAACGGTCAACGACTGCATCGTCGAGTGCCTGCAGCTGATCGTCGAGCAGGATGCGACGTCGATCGAGGTCGCGCAAGAAGCACACGACGAGCATAACCTGCGGATCGAAGAGCTCATGGCTGACCTGAGCTGGACGCACGACCAGAAGGCAGACACGTACTACCTCAATGAGGCCGGTCGGATCATTCTGCCCAGTCCTTTCCTCCCCGAAGACTATTGGCAGATGTCTCAGCGTCCGGAAGAGTCGAAGTTCGTCCTGCGTTCATGCGAAAGCATGGCTACCGAGAGCGATTGCGGCGCCGATGGCGTACCCTGTGCGGCGCCCCGCCCTGCGTCCGTAACAACCGGCGTAGGGTCTGAGAAGTACGGAACCTGAATCCGCGCAGCATCGGCACCAACTGTGCGCAGTTCGATAACTGTGACGGTGTGAGTGACGCGACATCACGCAGCGGCAGCTCGCGCAGGGCACTGTCGAAGTGCGCGCGAATGCGCTGCACTGCAATCTGGCGCGAGTTGCTGATTGTCGTCGTCACGGACAGCGTCGGAGTCGCGGTGGTCGAGACCAACAGCGAAGCGACCGCGATAGCGGACGGCAGACTGACGATCAAAGCAGGCATACGCTCTCCGGAAAGGTGTGGCGATGGTTGAGCAGCATTGTGGCCTGCCGTGCGGCCGAACTCCCAGTCACGAAACGGCGCGGAGTCTGGTGAAGGGCAGCGCAGGCGTACGACGTCGGCTGCGGCCTGGATTTTGGCGACGCCGGTGTCGAGTTTGAATGCAGCGCGATACGGGCTTCATGTCGCTCGGCGCCGGTGCATTGGGAAGTGGTTCGGCGATCGGGGTCGCCATGTCCGTGACAGTCCCCGGTGGATCCCTCCGAATTGACCCGGCGAGTCACCTCGCCAGCACACACCGCATGGGAATCACCGATGCATCGCTTCCAGACAATCCTCGTCTCCGGCCGCAAACGTCCATATACGACATGGACATTTCTGATCGTGCCGCCAGAAATGGCGAAGAATTGGGGATCCGGCCAGAAGCCGGTCCGTGGCACGATCTCCGGCCACGCATTTCGTGGCACCGCGTCCCGAGGCGAAGGCGCGCTGCGGGTGCCGATTCCGCGTGAGCTTCGTGATCGCGCCGGACTCAAACGTGGAGACACCGTCGACGTCGCCCTGGAACTGGACGCTGACGCTCGGCAGGTACACATCCCCGACGAGCTCCGCGCAGTGTTCGAGAACGATCCCGAAGTCGCAGCGCTGTACGACAATCTTCCCCCAGCCCATCGACGCGCGTGGGCCGCGTACGTGGACGAGGCGAAGCGCCTTGAAACCCGGATGCTCCGTGCCAGCAAAGCCCCCGACGGCATTCGCGCCAGGGCATTCCCGAGGTAGGTGCGGCGCGTGGATCAAATCGTCAGAACGGCCCGCCCCGCTTCGTGTACACCACCTTCCCACCGAACAGCGTCAGCAAGCACTGCATCCCCTGAAGTTCCGCCGTCGGCACGGAGTACGGATCACGATCCCACACCGCGAGATCGGCCAGCTTCCCCACTTCGATCGATCCGACCTTTCGCTCGAGGAACATCTGTCGCGCCGCCCAGATGGTGATCGAGCGCAGCGCCGTGTGAACATCGACAACTTCGTCGCGACCGAATGGATCCTCTGCGTAGCGGTTCAGCATCGTCGTGCGTGCGACGCTCGCCCAGAGGCCGTTGCGCGCCGCAAATGGTGTCACGGGAAAGTCTGAACCGTTCGCCCACGTGATCCCGTTCTTCTGAAACGTGTGAAACGGATTCAGTCGCCGCGATCGCACGGGCCCAAAGTTTCCCGCGTAGTTGTCGCCGATCCACCAATGGAAGCTCGCGCTCGGCTCGGGATACGCTGTATCGAACTCGCGTTCGAGACGTGCCATCTCGGCGATCGCGTGATCAGAGGGCACGTTCGCGTGGATGATGCCGTGTCGCAGCCCTTTCGTCGGCACGTCGCGCTCCGCCGCGGCGTAACTGTCCACCACCCAGTCGATGGTGCGATCGCCGATGGAGTGCGTGCTGATGTGCATGCCGGCGCGGTGATAGAGCATGATCATCGCGCGCAGTGTGTCAGGATCGATGTTCGGGTAGCCGCGATTTCCCGTGTCGATACCGGTGGAACCAACATTCCAGTCGTCGTACATCCACGCGGTGCGCGCGCCGCCCGAACCATCGGCAAAGAGTTTCACACCACCCGCAATCACATGATCATCGCCGGTGGATTCGTAGGGACGGGACTGCGTCGCACGCTCTGCGATGAGCTGCCGTGCCTCAGCCATCGTGCGGCCGCCGGAGAAGAGCGCGAAGATTCGCACCGGCAGCGCGCCCTCCGCCGCAAGCGCGCGATAGTTGTCAAAGGTGGTGGCCGAGATGCCCGGCTCCTTCACGCCCGTCATGCCTTCGGCAGAGAACTCGCGTGCGAGCGCGCGCATCGCTTCGGCCTGTTGCATTGTCGTCAGCGGCGAGATGAGCCGGAGCACCAGTTGCTGTGCGCTTTCCTTGAGCACGCCGGTTGGCGTGCCGTCGGCCGCACGATCGATGGTGCCGCTTGGTGGGTTGGGTGTGTCGCGCGTGATGTTCGCCAACGCGAGAGCGGCACTGTTCGCGACCACGTAGTGGCCCGTGGTATTCGTGAGTACCACTGGATTGGCCGGCGACACAGCATCGAGATCACGCGCCGTGATCATGCGTCGTTCGACAAACTTCCCTTCGTCCCAGCCGCTGCCTTCGATGAACGTGCCGGACGGTGCCTTCGCCACACGGTCGCGCACCGCGGCGACGATGTCCGCAATTCCTTTCACTGCGGGATAGCTGACGTCGAGCAGGAAATAACGATCCGTGGCGCCGCCGCTGAAATGCGCGTGCGCATCGATCAGTCCAGGAGTCACGGCGCGTCCGCCGAGATCAATGCGACGGGTGTTGGCGCCGGCGAGCTGCAGTATTTCAGCGTCGCGTCCCACCGCGATGATGCGATCACCGCGGATCGCGATTGCCTCGAGCACGCGATCGGTTGCATCGACGGTGATCACGCGGCCGTGGTGCAGGATCAGGTCCGGAGCGGCGCCCGGTACGGATTGGGCGCCGGCATTGACCGCGAGCGCGGTGAGGAGCGCGGCGCCAAGGGTGCGGAAGACGCGGTAGTAGGCTTGCATGCGGTGAACTTGTCCGCGCGCGCCGCGGACCGCGAGTGGCCGCGTTGCGGACGTCCGCACGGGCAATAGCTTTCGCGGATGAACAAGCACATCCTGACGCGCGCGGAAGTCGAGTCGAGAATCGAAGCTCACCGCTTCGAAATTCTCGATCTCGGTGTCAGTCGCCTGGCGCTCTTCGGTTCCGTGCAACGCGACACCGCAAGGGCCGATAGCGACGTCGATCTGCTGGTCGAGTTTCGGGTAGGCGGCAAGACTTTTGACAACCTTCTCGATCTCGCTGACCTACTCGAGCGCACGCTTGGCCACAGTGTGGAACTTGTAACCACTGAATCACTGTCACCGCATCTTGGACCGCGAATTCTCGCGGAAGCTCGCGATGTCCTTCGAGCCGCGTGAGATTCTTCGGCACATCGCCGACGAAGTGGAGTATCTCATCACGACGTCGGCGTCGGTGACACGAGAAAGGTTTCTTGCCGACCCGACACTGCAACGTGCCTTCGTGAGGAGTTTTGAGGTAATCGGCGAGGCGTCGAAACGAATTCCGCCGGAACTCCGCGAGCGGTATCCAAACGTCGAGTGGAGGGCAATGGCTGGCATGAGGGATGTGCTGATTCACCGATACTTTTCTGTTGACATGGAACTCGTGTGGGACGCCGCCGTAACGAAGGGGCCCGTGCTGATGGCGAGCATCCAGCAGATACTTCTGGCTGAGTGATTCCTCCGGAACCCTTGCAGCACAGTGCCCCTCAAGCCGACGCGCCGCGTAGAATGCCCCACGTCATGCCAGACCTCACGGCAACTCCGATCCGTTCGTTGCGCAATCGCCTGACCGCTGCGACGTGCGCGCTCTGCGCGCTGCTCCCCGCATTCCTCCCCGCATTGCTCCCCGCTCAGACCAACGTCAGCGGCTTCGTCCGCGACAGCCTCGCCGGCAAGCCACTCGCGGGTGCCGTGATTCAAATGGTGCCGAGCGCCACACCGTGGGCTGCCGGCCGCACCGCAACGAGCGACTCCATCGGGCGCTACTCCATCGATAGCGTCGCGCCCGGACAGTACCTCTTCGGCTTTCAGCATCCGCGCCTCGATTCGCTCGGCCTCGATGCTGTGAGCAAAACGCTCCAGGTGGACAAGGCGATCCGATTCCTGCGCGCCGATCTCGCGCTGCCAAGCGGCCGCACTTTCGTCACGATGTTGTGTGGCCCGCGCAGCGACAGCAGCGGCGCTGTGATCGGACGTGTGTTCAACGCCGATGATGGTGCGCCGGTGACGGGCGGCAGCGTGGTCGTGCACTTCGCGCAGATGCGCATCGACGCCGGTGGGGTGCGCAAGGTGCCGATGCAGGTTGTGGCACCCTTCGGTGCTGACGGGCGCTTTGTCGCCTGCGGCATCCCCACCGATGCCGCGATCCTCGCGCAGGCGCGCGCCGGCACCGGGGATGCGACGGGGAAATCCGGCATGAGCGGCGAGATCGAGATGGCCTTTACACCGAAAGTGCCGCTGCTGCACCGTGACATGCTCATCGCGATGCGCGACTCGGAGCCGGTCGCTCCGGCCGGCGCAACACCGAAGGCGTCGCCACGCGCCACCGTCGCACGCACCGGGACGGCGCGAATGACGGGTCGCGTGACGTCAGCCGACGGTCGTCCGGTGAATGGTGCGCGCGTCAGTGTGCAGGATACGGACATCTCGACACTCACTGACAGCAGCGGCGTGTTTCGCGCGGCGGGACTGCCGGCCGGTACGCGCACGGTGGAAGTTGTGGCAATCGGCTTTGCACCCGTGCGACTCGCGGCTGACCTGCGTGCGAATCGTGAAGTCACCGTTCCGATTTCAGTGGGCTCGCGCGTCACGACGCTCGGCGCCGTAAACGTCACCGCCACTCCTGATCGCGCCGGCTTTCGGAAGCGTCGCGCCGCGGGGCTCGGATATTTTCTTGATGCGAATCAGATGGAGGAACGCGGCGCGCAGAATATTGCGATGGCGCTCACCACCGCGCCCGCATTGCGCAACAACGGATTTTCCGTGGACAATCCCACCCGTCCGCTGATCTCCGGCCGGAACAACTGCAAGCCCGTCGCGTATCTGGACGGCCAACAGATTCAGGATGGACTCGGCGGCATCGATGACCTGCTGACGATTCGTCGGGTTGGCGGGATTGAGGTGTACGCCAATGCGACCGAGGCGCCGCCGCAATTTCATGGGCAGGGGAACTGTGCGATTGTGATTGTGTGGACGAAGTCGTACGTGCCGTGACGCCTCGCGCGATCAGCGCTCCGCCCCGAGCTCGCGAGTCCACGCAACAAACGCCCGCTCGAAAAGCGTCGGTCGTGCAAATTCCAGAAACGTGCGACGTGAGTTCGCGCCGTTCAGCGCGCCGTCAGACACCGATCGGATGCCCCATCTTCTCAACGATACGCGCCGCGATCAGATCGCCGTGAAAGCGGCCATTCTCGATAAACGTCTTGTTTGCGTCGAAGCCTGATGCCAGCACGCCAGCGAGAAAGAGTCCCGGCAACGGCGTTTCCATCGTCGCCGGATTGTGCATCGGAATTCCCGTTTTCGGATCGATTTCCGCGCCCACCTGCTTCAGCAACGCCGTTTCCGGCATGTAGCCGAGCATTGTGAACACGTGCTGCGCCGCGATACGCTCCCGCGCGCCAGCCGTCTCGATTTCCACCCAGTCGCCACCGATTTCGGTGACGCGGCTGCTGAACCTGGCGACGATCGCACCTTCCTTGATGCGCCCTTCGATGTCAGGACGTACCCACGGCTTGACCTTCGCGTCCAGTTCGGAATCGAAGTGCACCAGTGTCACCCGCGCGCCGGCGCGAAACAGCTCGAGCGCCGCATCCACCGCGGAATTGGCACCACCCACTACCACCACATCCTGATCGTAGCCCATGTGGCCTTCGGTGAAGCGGTAGTGCACATGCGACTGCATTTCGCCCGGCACGCCAAGCCGATTGGGTAATCCGAAGTAGCCAGTCGCCATTACGACGGCCGAAGTCTCGATCACGCGCACTGCGCCGGCCTGCGTACGCGTGTGGAGGCGCCACCGATCGTCCACAATGCGTTCGAGCGTCTCCACATTCTCGAACTGATGCACCTTCACGCCGCAGTGCTGCGCCACTGTGCGGTAATACGCCAG
>JANMWU010000898.1:0-2173 GCA_031380785.1 Gemmatimonadaceae bacterium | reverse complement strand
AACAGCGCAGCGCGAGCAATCGGAAATCTTCCATTTGCGCGATTCGCTTCGCCAGTGAATTGTTCAGCACGCGTCCGTCAATGACTCCGAGTGCCGCCGCTCACGCCCATCGGGAGACCACGTGCCAGCGAAACCGAAAAGGAATCCGCCACCCTTCGAGTCCTACCTTTCACACGCCAGCGTCATAGCCAGTGCCTCAGCGAAGGCAATTAAGTCCGCCGACATAATTGAAGTCCGCTTCCTCGGCGGCCTCAACGCGGCGCAAAAATCGGCGTTCAAGAAAGCCGCCGATCGCTGGTCGCGCGTCATCATCGGCGACGTCCCAAGTGTGACGGTCGGCGGTGAAGTGATCGACGATCTACTCATCGAAGCGCAAGGTGTCGCGATCGATGGCCCGGGCAAAAGCCTAGGGTAGGCCGGCCCGACGAACCTGCGCCCAGCCTCGGCCGGCGTGAGTGCCTTTCTGCCCGGGAAGGGCATCATGTCTTTCGACACCGCTGATCTGGCGAGCATGCAGGCGGATGGCACGCTGCTCGACGTCATCACACACGAGATGGGTCACGTCATCGGCATTGGTACCATCTGGGCGCACAAGCACTTGCTCGTGGGCGCAGGCTCGGCAAATCCGACGTTCAAAGGCACCGGCGCGAAAAGGGAGTACGGTATTCTCAAGGGAACCGGACCCGAAGCCGTACCGGTCGAAAACATCGGTGGCGCCGGCACGCGCGATGGTCACTGGCGTGAGTCGGTGTTCAAGACCGAGCTCATGTCCGGGTTCATCGCTGCGCCCGGGAACCCGTTGAGCAAGATGACCGTCGCGAGTCTGAAGGATCTGGGCTACGTCGTGAATCTGAACGCGGCAGAACCGTACTCGCTGCCGAATCTCCACGCGCTCGCAGAAGCGGGACTGCTCGCTGCCGGCGGTGGCGTTGAGCATCGTCATGCATTGCCGATTTTCGCGCCGAAAGTGTTGCCTGACAGCAGCCTCTCATTCTGACTCGTCAACTCACGTCACGCGTGGAGCACTTTATTCGGCCAAAAGCCACCGTCCTCCCGGACTCGGCGACGATTCCGGACGCGAATCTGATCCGACCGGCACCCGATCGGTTCTCGCACCGCGTCCGCGCGCCACAACCGTACTACTATGCGTCGCCACGCAACGATGATGCTCCCGATGGAACGTTCGACACGGGAGCGGAGGTTGTGGTTCTGTCGCACGCCGGCGGTCGCTGGTGCCACGTGGCTGATGCGCGCGGACTGCATGTGGTGACAGCGTTCGATGGGCTCCAAGCGCTGCCGTAGTAAGCCCCCGGCGTCCGTCAGGTGTGCGCGCTCGAACGGCCATCGGTAGTGCTTGTCGCTGCCGAGTGCGCCGACGTGTGCCGACGTGCGTTGTTTTGGTGACGCTCGATATGTCGCGGCGAGCCATAGTCTGGCATGTCGCGCCCTTGCCAAACCACTCAGCTACAGAGCAGTCTATGTCCATGCCTGTCACCCGCCACTGGACCACTGCGGACGTCCGCGAGCTCATACAGGAAGATCGCCCATGGCCGCGCTACGAACTCCTCGACGGCGAGCTCCTCGTGACGCCGGCGCCGCGCGGACCGCATCAGACGGTGGCGTTCGAGGTATGCCTGCTCCTCGATGCGTACCTCTCGACGGCCCGGCTCGGGCTCGCGACAATGTCGCCCGCCGATCTCGAATTGAGACCGGGGACGATCATGCAACCGGACGTGTTCGTGATTCCAAACGGCAGTGTGCGCGTCGCTGGTCGCGAGGCCGAGTGGTCTGACATCCGCGCGTTGATGCTCGCTGTCGAAATCCTGTCGCCAGGCTCCCTGCGGAATGACCGTGTCCTGAAGCGTGACTTCTATCTGGCAAACAATGTCGAGGAGTACTGGATCGTCGACGTCGACGCGCGAGCGGTCGAGCGCTGGCGGCCGACGCAGGAAACTCCGGAGCTACTCCGTGAGACGCTGGTGTGGTCGCCGCGCGACGGGGATCCGCTGGTGATCGATCTGGTGGCGCTGTTTGCTCGGATCGAGGCGAAATGGAAGTTGATTCGGGAGTTGTAGTGTGAGAACTCCCTCGGCGCAGCTTGTGTTCGCGCCCTCACGCCTCTACCGTCGATGCGAGCGCGCCGGGGCGCCACCAGTCCGCGGAAAGGGCCGAG
>JANMWU010000879.1:0-1897 GCA_031380785.1 Gemmatimonadaceae bacterium | reverse complement strand
ACGATCGCCAGAGCCAGCACGATCACGAGGCGAATCGCGCCAAGGATCACCGCGATCAGGAACAGCCACTGGATCGACACCTGCAGCAGACCGACAGTGGAAAATGCGGCCAGCGTGAAGCCGCGCGAGAACGCGCTGGTGTGTGGCAGTGGCGGCATCGCCTGATCACGCGTGAGGCCGATCAGTTGCGACAGCAGTACGACCGTATCGCCGTGCGCGCGCAACGAGTCGATCAGCGGACCGATCGCGGCCACCGTCTGACTGCGATCGCCGCCACTGTCATGCAACAGCACCACATTTCCCTTTGAGCGCGCATCGAGCACGTTCTCGACGATCTTCTGTACACCGGGCTCCAGCCAGTCATCGGAATCCACGTGCAGACCGACCGTGACGTAGCCGAGATCATTCGCGATGCCAACCGGCACCAATTCGTCATCCGTCGTTGGCTCTGCATCTCCGAAGTACGGCGGGCGGAACAGAGCGGTGCGACGATCGGTGATGGCCTCGATCAGGCGTTCGGTCGCATCAAGTTCCAGCCTCGTCAGGAACGGTGGCGAGAGGGCGAGGTTCGGATGCGTGAAGGTGTGATTGCCAAGCTCATTACCCTCGGCCATGATGCGCCGCGTGAGCGGAATGTTGCGCAGCGCATTCTCGCCGATGATGAAGAACGTCGCGTGCACGCCGCGTGACGCCAGCGTGTCGAGGATCCGCGGCGTCCAGCGCGAATCGGGGCCGTCGTCAAAGGTCAGCGCCACTTTGTGTATCGCGCGCGACCCGGCCCGCTCGATCACGAACGGCGTCGGAATCCGCTTCCAGTCCACGCGCGTGATCAATTCCGTCGCCAAGTCGAGGCCAACCACGCGGAGCCCGGGCGTCGGCTTCGATTCAACGCGGAGCAGCTCGCCCTTCCCGTTGAATTCCACGTCGTAGCCGGGCGCGATCGCGGCCAGATCCTTCACCGGATTCGGCACGGCCTTGGGATCGAGCACGCTCCACAGCGACTGATCCTCGGCGCCCAGTCGCCAGATCGCCACACCGCGCGCATTCAGTCGCGATGTCGTCGCCAGCTCGTTCCAGGCGGTGGTCGCGTCGAGAAACCAGATCTGATGCTCCACCGAATCGGCCTCGGTCCACGTCGCGACCGGGTTCTGCGCGTCGGCACGATACGTCACGGTGCCTTTGTGCTCGCGAACCAGTGCCATCACTTCGGCGAACGTTGCCGCGTCGGCGGGCCGGCCATCACCCGTATCATCCCAGTGATAGCCGTAGGTGCCGATGGCCAGGATGGCTTTCTCAGGATTGATCAGCGTCAGCGCGCGCGCGGCGCTCGAGTCGTACCACGGCTGACTCGCCACCGGCCCCGGATCACCAGTGACATAGTGCTCGTCGTACAGCATCACGACCGCGTAGTCCGCATTGGTTCCGGCGCCGCGCAACTCGGCATCGTCAGCATCCGACGCCACGGTTTGTAGCACGAGTCCATTGGCGGTGTGCAGTGCCGTGCGCAATTCACTCACGAACAAGCCGAGGTTCGGCTGCATCTCGGCGCCAATGTTTTCGATGTCGACGGTGATGCCGGCCAGGCCGTAGCGCTTTACGCCGGCGAGCAGTTGCGCGATGACTTTCGCTCGCACCTCCGGTGATTCGACCATCTGACGCGCGCGCTTGTCGTCGAATTTGTGTGTGATCGGGTCGACGTTGGTGAGCATCGCGAACAGGCGCGGTCGTTCGTCGGCCGGAAAGGTCGCGATCAGCCCCAGCACGTCCTTCTTCTTCACATCGCCAAGATTCCACGACACCGAGTCGCCGTGCGCGGCCAGAAACGCCCATTCGCCGGCCACCCAGTCCATCTCGCGCGCGTGCAGCTTGAGCGCAGCAAACGAGTTGTCATCCCAGT
>JANMWU010000159.1:0-7237 GCA_031380785.1 Gemmatimonadaceae bacterium | reverse complement strand
ATCCTGATGATCGCGGCGGCCAATCGCGATTCGGCGCAGTTCGCGGATCCTTCGCGGCTCGATCTGTCGCGCGGCGCGGCAGGTCATCTGGCGCTGGGCATCGGCATGCATTCGTGCCTCGGCGCATCGGTGGTGCGCATGGCCGTGGCCTGCGCAACGACCGCGTTGTTCGACGCGACGACGCATGTGGAACTCGCCGCGCAGGTTGACTGGCTCGATGGATTCGCGATTCGCGCCCCTGTATCGCTGCCGGTGGTGCTTCGGCGGGCGAGGTAACCCCAACAGCCCCTCTCACGGCAGTGCTGCCAACACGCGCGGTCGATGCGATGATTCCGCAAACCCGAAGTTTCGCTTGTTGGGCGCGAGATGCTTCGTGCAATTCATCGGACCGGCGAAGGTGTCCTCCGCTCCGAGCTTCCAACGAAATGCGACGGCACGGTGAGCTGTCTTCCCTTCCGCCAAGGTGGTTGGCGACTACACTACGCAGGTGGGATCGCGTACCGCACAGGCAACGGCGTTCCGCAGAGTAACCTCCGAGCTCACTTTGGCGCTTCGCATGACGTGCCGTCGCAAGCCGCCGATCGACGCGTTTTCACAAAAACCCGTCGAAGTGCGGCCCGTGGAAGCGCTGAAAAATCTGGCGCCGCCGGAATCGGTCGTGTGCATGGAGGAATGCAGGCGGCGTCCGACTCGTCCGTCGAACAATGCCACACAGAACTCCGCGCTGGCGACGCTTCCTCCGGAACTGGCCGATTCACCTCGCACGATGATCGCCGAAAAACTGCGACGCCGCGAATCTGCGTCAGCTCGAAAGTCTGGACCGCATGACTTCTGAATTTCTGGCCGTACTCAGCCACGATCTCGTGCGCCTGACAAGCGCTGACGAAATGATGCAGGCCGTCGGCGCAAAAATCGGCGCACATTTCGACCTGTCGCTCTGCGCATTCGCTGAAATTGACGAAACGGCGCACGAGGTGGTGATCAATCACGAGTGGCATCGGGCAGCTGTGCCAAGCCTGGTCGGGATCCACGTCCTGGCGGATTTCGTCGAGGGTGAATTCATCCGGCTGGCCCGCAAGGGAGAAATCATCGTGGTGCGCGACACGGCCGCGGACGCGCGCACGACTCCGGAGAAATTTACGGCGCTCATGATCGCCTCGTTCATCTGCGTGCCCCTTATCCGGGATGGGCAGTGGCGCTTCGCGCTGTGCCTGTATCGTTCCGAGGCCTACGCGTGGCGGGATGACGAAATCGAGCTGGCACGCGAGCTTGCCGTACGCATCTGGACGCGCCTGGAACGGCTGCGGGCTGAGGAAGCGCTTCGGGAATCTCAACGTTTCCTGCGGTCATGCCTCGATGCGTTGTCGGGGCACATCGCGGTCCTTGACGAATCGGGCAATATCCTGGAAGTCAACGAAGCGTGGCGCCGATTCGCCGATGCAAATCAGTTTACACTTCCCGACTACGGCATCGGGTCGAATTATCTCCAGGTCAGCGAGAAGGCGTTGCTGCAGGAACGCGAGCCCTCCGCATACGCCGGGGGAATCCAAAACGTCATCTCCGGCCGACGGCCGCATTTCGAGCTCGAGTATCCCTGTCATTCGCCCATGGTGCAGCGCTGGTTCGTCATGCGCGTCACACGGTTTCAGAGTCCGGGGCCGGTTCGCGTTGTCATCGTGCATGACGACATCAGCGCGCGAAAGCGAGCCGAGGAAGAATTGCGCCAAAGCGAAGCGCGTTTCCGGCTCATGGCCGACTCGGCACCGGTGCTGATCTGGTTGAGCGGAATCGATAGGCGCTGCTTCTGGTTCAACAAGACATGGCTTGACTACACCGGCCGCTCGATGGATGAGGAAATCGGCAATGGCTGGGCCGAAAATGTCCATCCCGCCGACCGTGATCGCTGTCTGCAGACGTATGCTGCAGCGTTCAATGCGCGCGCACCGCTGTCGATGGAATACCGGCTCAGGCGCCACGATGGAGAATACCGCTGGTTTCTCGACGTCGGCGTCCCACGCTACGCTGCGGAACGCGATTTCAGTGGCTACATCGGAAGTTGCACGGACATCACCGAAGTCAAACAATCGGCAGCAGCGATGCGCGAATCCGAAGAGCGCTACCACACTTTGTTTAACTCGATTGATGAAGGCTTTTGTATCATCGAATCAATTTTTGACGAACACGACACACCAATCGATTACCGGTTTCTGGAAATCAATCCGATGTTCGCGAAACAGACCGGCTTACGCGAGGCCGTCGGAAAACGGATGCGGGAACTCGTCCCGGAGATCGAAGATCATTGGATTCAAATTTACGGGAACGTCGCGCTGACCGGGCAGCCGATCAGGTTTGTGAACGAGGCCAAAGCGCTGGATGGCCGTTGGTTCGATGTCTATGCCTGCCGAGTGGGCGAGCCTGACCTCCGGAAAGTCGCAGTCATTTTCAACGACATCACCGCCCGTCGGCACTCAGCCGAAGCGTTGCGGCAAACTCACGTCGCGCTGCAGGCGCATGCGGAGGAATTGGGCCGATTCAATCGGATCGCCGTCGGGCGCGAGTTGCGCATGATTGAGTTGAAACAGGAAACCAACGAACTCTGCGTGCAAAATGGCGAGCCGGCGCGCTATCCTCTCGAATTCTTGCCGGGGACATAAGCGATCCATGCCAGAAATGCCCGCCGTCAGGCAGCAGGCGCGAGGCGCCGTCGGTCACCACGGACACGCGGACCCGCTTGATCCGGGTTTCCTTCGTGGCGACAGCGAAATGGCCGTGCGGATCCGTGCTTTCAATTGGTCCAGCTCACGTGTTGGGCCGATCACGTCATGGTCTCCCGCGCTCAGGACCATGTTGAGCATCCTGCTCGCCAATCGCTTTCCCATGCTGCTCTGGTGGGGGCCTGACTACATCAGCTTTTACAACGACGCCTATCGCCCGATCCTGGGCGTCAAACACCCGGCCCAGTCGCTGGGCGTGCCAGTCAGCGAATGCTGGTCCGAGATCTGGCCTGTCCTCAAGCCGCTGATTGACACGCCGTTTCAGGGCGGATCCGCGACCTGGATGGACGATCTGCAACTGGAGATCAACCGCCACGGCTTTCTCGAAGAGTCGCATTTCACCGTCGCTTACAGCCCGGTGCCCGACGAGAGCGTACCAGGAAACATCGGGGGCGTGCTGGCAACCGTGCACGAAATCACGGAAAAGATTATCGGGGAACGTCGCTTGGTGATTTTACGCGACCTTGCCGCGGGATTGATGGAGTTGACGAGCGCCGAGCAGGTGTGCCGCGACGCGGCCAACGCGCTCGCTGGTCACACCAGGGATGTTCCATTCGCGTTGCTGTACCTGATCGACGCCGACGCAAAGCATGCCCGACTTGTCGGGGCCGCCGGTGTCGCCGAGGGTGGATTGGCCAGCCCATTGATCATCGAACTTGGCCGAGCGACGAACCAGCGGCGCAAGTGGCCGGTGGACGTGACTGCCCGCACCCAAACGATGCAGATGGTCGACGACCTGCGGGAACGATTCGGCGACGAATTGCCTGCGGGTCCGTGGTCGGAACCTCCGCACCATGCGGTGATCGTGCCGCTGGCACCGCAGAACGCAGAATCTGTGAGCGGCTTTCTGATTTTCGGCGTCAGTGCACGCCTGAAGCTCGATCAGCCGTATCGCAACTTTATCGAAATGGTCGCGCGCCTTATTTCCACCGGCATCGCCACTGCGCACAATCATATGGAAGATCGGCGGCACGCTGGCGTGCTGGCTGAGCAACACCTGCAGACGCAGAATGCGCGCCTCGCCGCGCTCAACCTGATGGAAGACGCGGTTGAATCCGGACGCATCGCAGAAGCCCTCAACGTGCAGGTGCGCGAAAGCGAAGAGCGCTACCGCAGCTTGTTCAATTCGATGGACGAAGGCTATTGCACCATCCAGATGATTTTCGACGAACACGAAAAGCCGATCGATTACCGCTATCTGGAAATCAACCCGTCGTTCGAGAAGCTGACCGGCATGCATGGCGCGCTGGGAAAACGGGTACGCGAATTCGTTCCCGATCTCGAAGAGCATTGGTACGACGTCTACGGCAAGGTCGCACTGACGGGCGAACCGATTCGAATTGCCGACGAAGTGAAAGGGATGAACCGATGGTTCGACATCTATGCCTTTCGCATCGGCGGCAATGACAGCCGTGAAGTTGCCGTGCTTTTCCGCAATATCACCGAGCGCAAACTGGCCGAACGACAAGCCGAAATGCTGTCCGCACTGTCGCGCGAGTTGGCTGGCGCGACCGAGGAAGCGGCGATCGTTGACATCGCCGTCGAGGCCGTGGGCCGCCACCTCAACAGCCATCGTTGTTATTTCGTGGAATGCATGGTCGACCAGAACCGTCTCGTCGTCAGCCACAACTGGGTGCGCGACGAAGCGCCCAGCACTGAAGGTGAACACAGTCTCTTCGACTTTGGTGGCATTGACTGGTGGCGTGAGTTTGCCAGCGGAGATTTCAGTATCGAAGACGCGGCGACCAATCCGCTGACGCAGGCGAAGCGCGCGAGTTATGACGCGTTGGGCATTCCGTCCTACGCCGTCCAACCCTTTCGCCGGGAACGCGACCGGACCGTGTGCCTGGCCGTTACGGAAAAGTCTCCGCGGAAATGGACCACGTACGACTTGCGCATTCTGGCCGATGTCGTCGCCCGAGTCTGGCCTTTGGTGGAGCGCGCGCGGGCAGACCGCGCTCTCCGCGCGAGCGAAGCTCAGTTGAGCCTCGCGCTCCATTCTTCCGAGCTGGGGATCTGGAACGTCGACCCCGTGACGAACGCCGTGTCGTCGGACGAGCGGTTCCGCGCCATCTCCAACATGAGGACGGAAGAATTCTCGTTCGAACAGGCGTTCGCCATGATCCACCCGGATGACCGCGACACCGTCCGTGCGAAGGTGGCGGCGGCCATCCGGCCCGACGATCCGGTGCGGTACGAAGCCGAATACCGCGTGGTGCATTCGGACGGGTCGCTCCATTGGGTGTTAGCCAAGGGGCGTGCGACCTTCGCAAGTGAGCCAGCCGGACCAAGGCTTCTGAGTTTTGACGGAACGGTTGCCGACATTACGGAGCGGAAGCACGCCGAGGAAGCATTGCGCGAGTCGGCACGAGCGTTAGCCGACCTGGATCGCCGCAAGGACGAATTCCTCGCGATGCTCAGTCATGAGCTGCGCAACCCGCTCGCCCCCATCGCCAACGCTTTGCAGCTGCTGCGTTTGCAGAAAAATGAACTGCCGCTTCAGCAGCAGGCACGCACGATCATCGAGCGCCAGGTGGGCCAACTGAATCATCTGGTCGATGATCTGCTCGAAGTGTCACGTATCACGAGCGGCAGGGTGCAGCTTCGCCAGGAACAGATTGCGATGAGCGGCATTGTCGAGCGCGCAGTGGAGACCACCAACCCACTGATCGTGCAACGTCGGCACGAACTGACCGTGTCGGTGCCGACGCAACCCATCTGGCTGTACGCCGATGCTGCTCGGCTCGAGCAGGTGGTGGTCAATCTGCTGACGAACGCCGCGAAATACACCGACGAAGGAGGCCACATCTGGCTGACCGTCGAGCAGGCGAGCGATGCGGCGGTGCTGCGGGTGCGCGATACCGGGCTTGGCATTTCACCCGAACTCCTCCCGCACATCTTTGACCTGTTCACGCAAGCAGAACGCTCCCTGGATCGCTCACAAGGCGGGTTGGGCATCGGCCTGTGCCTGGTGCAGCGGCTGGTGGATCTGCACGGTGGCACCGTTGAGGTGTCCAGTGTTCTCGGCCACGGCAGTGAGTTTATCGTGCGCCTGCCACTCCTGCTGACCGCCTTCGGGCCCGCGCTGTCGGTGCCGATCGAGTTGGTTCAGCCTTCCGCCGAATGCTGTCGGGTTCTGGTGGTGGATGACAACGTGGACGCTGCACAGAGTCTGGCGATGCTTCTGACCATTGCCGGTCACGATCTGCACATGGCGTATGACGGGCCGAGCGCATTGCAAACGGCCCGTGCGGTGCTGCCTGACGTCATGCTGCTGGACATCGGCTTGCCAGGACTCAACGGCCACGAGGTCGCGCAGCGTATCCGCGCGGATGCTACGCTCAGGAACATCGTGCTGATCGCGATGACCGGCTACGGGCAAATGGCAGACCGGCAGGCGTCGCGGGACGCCGGCTTCGATCATCATCTCGTCAAGCCCGCCGACTTCGCCGAGCTGCAGAAAATATTGTCAGCCGTGTGCGCGGCAACGCGCGCGATTGTGCCGTAACGCGCCTCGTCAGCTGAGCAGCGGCCCCTCGCGCGCAGTACGCGGCAAGGGGCTCGGAAGGATCACGGTCGTACTGCCGCGTTGGTCACGGCCGGCCGCACTCATCGTCGTCATCGTTGCCGCGGGGCGCTACGATCGATTCGCGGCGCTCGCTGACTTGGTCGGCTTCGGCCACGTTTGTTCGCCGTGGGTTTCGCTGCGCCCGTGCATGGGGACCGGGTTCGGCGACTCGACCATGCCCGGTCTGGGCCGTGGCAGCAGCGCCAGAAAGCCGCTCACCCACGACTCGAACACCGCCGGCGATTGCAGCATCGTGTCGAAGAATCGCGGAAGCAGCAGCGGATCAGTGTTCCGGCTCGCCAGATCGGTGTGACACGTCGTGGCATACCGCACGCCGCATTCGCGAAGCCAGATCAAGGCGTCGTGATGATAGACGCCACTTGGATAGGCGAAGTGTTCGAGCGGCCGGTCGCTGCCGCGTGACGACGAGATTGCCGCGGCGTTGTCGTGAATTTCACGCACGAAACTGGCGCGATCCCGCGGCACTCGGTGCCGGTGCGTGTGCAATTGCACATCCACCAGATCGGCCGGCAGGTCACGAATCGTATCGGGCGGCATGATCTGCAGCGTGCCCCGGGCCACCAGGGCCGCATAGTCCACCCCGAGTGCGTGCGCCACCCGGGCCACGAGTGCGTTGCGCTCGACGGCGTTCAGTTCGCGAGCCTCGGCGTGGCTGAACAACGCGCGCCATGTCTGATCGCGCGCTGCTGCGTCGCCCGTATGCAGTGTGATGCCGCAATCGGCCAGGACGGGAGGTGATGTCTGTGACACCCGACCGGTCCAGAGCACGTAGCGCAGCATGGTGTCGAACACCGGCAACTGCTTGCGTGAATAGTAGGTCGTCAGATAGAGCGTGACCGGCGTGCGGAACTCTTCCAGAATCGGCAACGCGGCG
>JANMWU010000836.1:0-3874 GCA_031380785.1 Gemmatimonadaceae bacterium | reverse complement strand
CATCGCGACTGGACACAGCAGTACGAAGCGAGCGAGGCGGTCGAGGCGGCGTGGCTGATTGTCTATCGCGATCCGCGAAAATACTGGGATCTGTATCAGCTGGGTGAAGAGCTGACCGATCTCGAAGATGCGTTCCGGCTCTGGCGCTTCCGGCACGTGACGACGGTCGAGCGTGTGATCGGATTCAAGCGCGGCACGGGCGGGACGGGCGGCGTGTCGTATCTGCGAAAAATGCTGGACGTAGTGCTGTTTCCCGAAATCTGGCGGCTTCGGACTTCCCTGTGATTGCGAAATCGATGACTGATCACACGCACGAAACACTGACCGTGGCGCTGGCGCAGCTTACGCCGGTGTGGCTCGACCGGGAACGCACCATCGCCAAGTCGGTCACGGCGATCCACGACGCCGCGGCGCAAGGCGCTGCGCTGATCGCCTTCCCCGAGGGCTTCGCGCCCGGCTACCCCTTCTGGGTGGAACGCACCAACGGCGCGACATTCGATTCGCCGGTGCAAAAGGAATTATTCGCTTTTTATTGCGCCGAGGCGGTGCAGATCGAGGCTGGCCACCTTGCACCGATTCAGGCAGTGGCGAAGGAGAAGCGCATTGCCGTCATGTATGGCTGCATAGAACGTCCGGGCGATCGCGGTGGACACAGCCTCTACGCGAGCCTGGTCTACATCGACCGGAACGGCGAGATCGGTTCGGTGCATCGCAAACTCATGCCCACGTTCGACGAACGTCTCGTCTGGGCCGCCGGCGATGGCAATGGTTTGCGCGTCCACCCACTTGGCCCGTTCACCGTCGGTGGCCTGAATTGCTGGGAGAACTGGATGCCCATGGCGCGTGCGGCGCTGTACGGTCAGGGCGAGGATCTTCACGTGGCAATCTGGCCCGGCAGCGACCGCAATACTCGTGACATCACGCGATTCGTCGCGCGCGAGTCGCGTTCATTCGTCCTGTCGGCAAGCTCTGTGATGACGGTCGACGACATCCCCGCATCCGTCCCGCATCGCGCGCTGATCCATGCCGGCGGTCCGACGGTGCTGGCGAATGGTGGCTCATGCATCGCGTCGCCGGATGGATCGTGGTTGGTTGAACCGGTCGTTGACGAGGAACGCGTCATCGTGGCCGTGATCGACCATCAGCGTGTGCGCGAGGCGCGACAGAACTTCGACGCCGCCGGCCACTACTCGCGGCCCGATGTCCTGCAGCTGTCGGTCGATCGCCGGCGGCAGTCGACGATCAAGCTCACCGACTGAGGCGGGGACCTACCCGTCGGCCGGCAGGCGCCGCCCCCAGCCGACCCGTGCATCCGCTGACCGGCCCGATCCGATGAGCCGATTTGGCCCGGCCTTGCGCGTGAGTGGATGACCCCGGTCACTCGCGCCCACCCCACACGCTCAGCACTCACATGGCCGAACACTCCCCAACCACGCAGGGCGGAGGCACAGTCTCGAACGACGAGTTCGAACTGCTCGAGATCCTGCGCCTGCTCATTCAGACGAAGCGCGCCAAATCGACCGCCGACCTGCTGCGCTACGCATCGCAGTATGTCGCGCCGGAAGTCGAAGAGCGCCTGCGCGTTCTCGATGCCGAAGCGGTGCCGCTGCCGCTCGCCTTCGACGCCGTCAGCGTGCAGTTGCGCCTCAGCGCGCATCGAAAGAACAGCGCACTGCTGGCTGAGTGTCGCGGCAAGAAGGTCGGTCTCGTGCTGCCGTTGCCGCCCGACCTGATGAAGGTGTTCGTGCCGGTCGCAGACGTCTTCTTCTTCCAGCCCGAGGCCGGTGTGGCGCACGGGCCGCCACCGGAGTTCAGTGCCGAGACGATCACAGGGGCACGGGCCTGTCGCGCCAGAAGTGCGGACATGCACGCACTGGTGTTCGAGACCTTCCGTGATGGCAAGGCGCTGTTCGCTGACAGCGCGATTGCCGATCTGCTTGAGCCGAAGCTGCTGCCGACAGGAATCCGTCTCATTTCGCACCTGCGCCCGCACCGGAATCCGCGCGACGTGGCGCTGACGGCTGGGCAGAAGGTGTCATTCATATGAGCCGCGTCCTTCGCTCGTCGTTGTTCTGGGTCATCGCCACGTTGTGCGTGAGCGCCGGCAGCTTGCTGGCACAGGGCGCGTCAGCCGTCGTGCAGCCGCTGCCGCCACCACCGATCTGGCTGATGACGTGGCAGGCCGGCGCAACGATGCTGATCATTCTGTTCGTCGCGTTCTACTCCATGACGCGATACAACGTGCCGCTGCCGCTGGCCATGAGCCTGGTCAGCTGCACGTTTCTCGTACTGCAGTGGGACGGCGCGCCGGCGATTCTGCGCCAGGGCTTTGAGCACTACGCCGCGATCACGATTCTCTTCACCGCCGTTGCGATCCCGGCGCACATGATCGAGCGATCGCAGGGCTTCAAGTGGGTCGCGGCATCGCTCGGCAACAAGCTCGGTCGCATCCGGCTGCGCAATCCGCGCATGACGACGCCGTTGCTGGTCGTGATTCTGATCGTCATGACCTACGTCACGGCCGCGCTGATGCACAACGTGACGTCGATCCTGATCATGACGCCGGTCATCATCCGGTTGTGCGCATCGTACCTGATTCCGTCGCGCTGGATTCTCAGTGCGGCGTTGATCGCCAGCAATCTCGGTGGTTTCTCGACGCGGTGGGGCGATACGCCGAACATCATCGAGTCGCACACGTGGGGACTGCAGGCCGGTGATTTTTTCCGCGAAGTCATGCCGGCGAATCTGATCGTACTGGCCGCACTGATTCTGCTGGCGACGGTGCTTACGCAGCGCGCCGTGACCAAGCGCGAAAAGGCCGGCCATGGGTCGGTGGTCGCGAACCTGACGCTGGAAGTGGCGCGCACCGCCGCCGACTGGCAGAAGGCGCGCACCGACCTGGCGATCGACCGCCGCCTGCTCACGATTGGCGTGGGTCTGCTGGCGGCGTTCATCGTTCTGCATGTGATCTTCCCGACACTGGACATCGCACTTGGTGCGGCGACGATCGTGCTGGCGGTGCTGTTCGAACGGCCGAAGGATCGCTACCACTCGCTGACGTCACTCGGCTTCGATGTGTATCTCGCGTTCGCGGCGATCTTCGTGCTGGCCGGATGCGTTTCACATTCGTGGATCGGCGAGACGCTGCACCAGCAGCTGATCGCGTCACACGCGGCACCGTGGGCGATCGCGGTGACCGGCTACTTCGGCACGACATTTACCGAAGCCGCGAGCTGGGCGACGGCGGTGTCCGGTCCGATTCACGACCTTGATGCCTCGCACGCCGCGGCATGGGCGCTTGGCGGCGGCATCTGCGCCGGCAGCAGCTCGCTGGTCACGGCCGCGTCGGCGGGCATCATTCTGGCGGAGGAGAGTCAGCGGTTCAACGATCCCGAGCACGCGATCACGTTCCGGCGGTATCTGGCGTTCGGGTTGCCGTTCTCGCTGTTCATGCTGGCGTTCTATGCGACGTATTTCACGTTTATGAAGTAGGGGCGGATCACGGGGGTCCGGATCAAGGGGTCCGATCAAGGGGTCGGAGCTCTTGATCGGATCACGAGCTCTGACCCCTTGATCCGAAGTACCGACCGGGTGTCGTCCCGAACGACTTCCGGAACGCCGCGATGAACGCGCTCGGTGTTGAATAGCCTGCCGCTGCCGCGACCGACTTGATCGACTCGCCAAGTGCGAGTTGCTCGAGTCCGTGCAGCAACGCGCGCTGCTGTCGCCACCGGCCTGGCGCCATGCCCGTTTCGGCGAGGAATCGACGCTCGAATGTGCGCGTCCCCATGCCGATGGTCTTCGACAGCGACGCGAGCGTCTTCGCCTCGGGCGCCTCCTGTGCGATCAGCCGTGCCGCCTCCGCCATCGCGAT
>JANMWU010000143.1:0-3110 GCA_031380785.1 Gemmatimonadaceae bacterium | reverse complement strand
GAACGGCGTGCCGGTGTGGTGCGGAGGGATGCTGGAAAGCGGCATCGGCCGCGCGTACAACGTGGCGCTGGCGTCGCTGAGCAACTTTCACAAGCCCGGTGATCTCAGCCCAAGCGCGCGCTACTGGGCGCAGGATGTCGTGACGCCCGAGTGGACGATGAGCATTGATGGCCACACGACTGTGCCGCTGGACACGCCCGGCATCGGTGTCACGGTAAACGTCGGCCGCATCGACAACCTGACGGTGCGCAAAGAGACGCTCGCTCGATAAGCAACTGGAACAGCTCTCACGCGATACCCGCGGTACAGCTGTCAGTTCTTGACAGTTCTTGATTTTTCTTGACTGGCTGAGGCCCGTATCACGAACGAGACAGCCCTGCGAGCGCAGCTCTTCGCACCGAAAGCCGCACTCGATCTGTTCAGCGATGCTGAACTCACGACGCTCGTGTCGCTGCGACGGGAACTGCACCGGAATCCCGAGCTCGCGAATCAGGAACACGAGACATCGGCGAGGCTCGGCGCCACGCTGCGATCACTCGGCGTTGCGCAGATCAGTACCGTAGCTGGTACCGGCCTCGTCGCGCGTATTCCAGGTCGCAATCGCAGCGCGCCGACGGTCGCCGTTCGCGGCGACATCGACGCACTGCCGATTCAGGAGCAGACCGGACTGTCATTTGCTTCGCAATCGCCCGGTGTGATGCACGCCTGCGGACACGATGTGCACGCGACGTGGGCTGTTGGTGCGGCGATGCAGCTGCTCCGCGATCCAGCCGCCGGCGACGTACTGATCGTGCTGCAACCGGCCGAAGAAATCGGTGCCGGTGCGACAGCAATTCTGCAAAGTGGTGCGCTCGATGGCGTGTCGGCGATCTTCGGCGGACACGTAGATCGACGCTTCGTTGTTGGCGAAGTGATTGCCGAAGCGGGCCCGCTCGCTGCATCGGCGGACAGTTTCACTATCACCTTGCACGGCAGGGGCGCGCACGGTGCGCGACCGCATGAAGCCGATGATCCCATCGTCGCCGCAGCCGCGGTGATCACCGCGTTGCAGACACTCGTCGCCCGGCGCATCGATCCGGCGCGCCCTGCCGTTTGCACGGTCGGCAGCATCCACGCCGGCATCGCATCCAACGTCATTCCCGAAACCGCCACACTCACCGGCACGCTGCGAGCTATGGATGCACCGACCCGATCACGCCTGGTCAGCGAACTCAATCGCATCGCCACCGACGTTTCCGCGGCGCTCGGCGTTCGTGCAGTGGTCGATGTGGAGCATGGCACGCCGCCGATCGTGAATCCGGTTCGTGAATCCGCGTGGGCGCGTCAGGCCGCAACCAGCATCCTCGGCCCCGCCGCTGTTGTTCCATTCGGCATTACCAACATGGGCGGTGAAGACTTTGCCTTTTATATGGAGCGCATCCCCGGCTGCTTCTTGCGCTTTGGTGCCCGACAGCCCGGCGAGGAGCCTATCGCCGCCCACTCGCCGCGCTTCGACGTCGCCGAGGGGACAATTCTGGTCGGTGCGGCGGTGCTGGCGGAGTGCGCGCGCGTTGCCAGCCGGGCGCTGCAATAGCTGGTCTATCGGAATCTCATGAAGCACTCAAGCGGCACGATATATCAAATGACCATTTGAGAAAACTCATCCGCCACCGCACCAATCGGGTCGCACCATGTTCTTCAATAAGAAAGTGACTGATCCGTGCTCCGCGACACAGCGAACCCCGGGAGCGGTAGAAATACATTCGGCGGCGCAGCCGCTGTCACTTGGCGCATCGCGCAGCGGCACGTCGAAGGAGGGTGATTCGCAGACGATGCTGGTGCACAACGCAAAGAAAACCGATGCCTGGGTGAACGCAGCGGCCAAGCGACGATCGCTGCGTTTCGCGTGCGGACTGACCGCAGCGGCGGCAATGCTCACCGGTTTCAGCATCCCACGTGAAGCGCGCGTGACGGCGGCGGCGAATCGCATCGTACTCATCTCGCTGGACGGATTTCGCTGGGATTACCTGCAGCGCCCCGAGGCTCGACGGCTACGTGAACTCGCTGCGCACGGCGTGCGCGCCGAACGCCTCGTATCGTCATTTCCGACCAAGACGTTTCCGAATCACTACACACTCGTCACCGGCCTCTATCCGGAGCATCACGGCATCGCGGCCAATGTGATGCGCGATTCCGTGCTCGGCCGATTTGCAACCGGCAGCGATCCGGCGGTGCGGGATGCGCGATGGTTTCTCGGCGAACCGATCTGGGTGACCGCGGAAACACAGGGCGTGCGCACGGCGACGTATTTCTGGCCTGGATCAGAGGCCGCAATCGCCGGCGTGCGTCCACACTGGTACTACAAGTTTGACGCCATCACATCGCGCGCCGATCGCGTCGATCAGATTCTGGGCTGGCTGTCAATGCCCGACAGCACCGCACCGCGCTTGATTGCCGCGTACTTCAGTGACGTGGATACGGATGGTCATAACTTCGGGCCCGATTCGCCACAGACCGACTCCGCCATCGCGCACGTGGACAGCGTGGTGGGAGCGATCATCGATGGCATCGTACAGCTTGGCGAGAGCGATCGCGTCGACATCATCGTCGTTTCGGATCACGGTATGGCGGCGACGGCGGCGACACGCACCATCGCTCTGGATGACTTCGTCTCGATGGACAGTCTCGATGTCGGCGATTTCAATCCGATCGCGACCCTGATCCCGAAACCGGGGCGCGAGGCGTACGTCTACGACGCACTGCGAAACGCCAGTCCACACTTGCGAGTGTACCGCAAGGGTGAATTGCCGGAACGCCTGCATTACAACAGCGGCGCACGGGTCACACCGATCGTGGCCATTGCCGACGAAGGCTGGTCGATCGGGACCCACGGCACGTTGGAATCAATGCTGCCCGACCACACCTACGGTGCACACGGCTACGACAATCAGACACTGTCGATGGGCGCACTCTTCGTCGCTGCCGGTCCAGACTTCCGCCGCGGAGCGACCGTGCCGCCGTTTGCCAATGTGCACGTCTATGCATTGCTCGCGCAGCTGCTGCAATTGCGTCCAGCCGTGACCGATGGATCACTCGATTCAGTGACCGCGCTGCTCCGCTGAGTTCGCCGC
>JANMWU010000138.1:0-1958 GCA_031380785.1 Gemmatimonadaceae bacterium | reverse complement strand
TCACAGAACCTCGGCAACGCGACGTTCATCTACAACGCCAGTCAGAACACGACGAACATGGGATGGACACTGGTCACATTTGCGAATCTCGTCGCCACCGGTTCGTCCACCACGCTGACGCTCTCCGGTGTGAACGCAGGCCCGTGGGGCGCGGCAATCGACGACGTGGTGCTGACGCAGAATGTCCTTCCGGAGCCATCAACCGTTGTGCTATTGCTGACCGGACTGCTCGGTACGATGGTGATAATCCGCCGCCGCGCGGCGTGATCCGAGCCGGCGCACGCTCACTCGCGCTCCGCTCTTGTCAGCCGACGCTCACTGAGTGACTCGGCGTCCGCATCGGAACCACCGGTTCCTTGCGGATGTCGAGCGACACCTCCAGCACTGAATCAGGCACAAATGCGCCGCCGGCCGCACGCAGATCTTCAGCGATCGCGCGGCGCGTTGCGTCCTGCGGGCTCTGAAGATTTTCGCGGTTCTCCTTGAAGCGACGGCCGCTCTGCACGCAGAACAGATCGCAGAGATGCAGTTCGCGTTCCAGCGCTTCCAGACCGCGCTCGCTCAACAGGCGCTGCGTGCGACTGAGCACACAGGCGCGCGCATACAGCTCGATCGCCATGTTTGACAAGCGCTCCACCAGCATCTGCTTATCAATCAGCTGCTTTTTGTGCGCGTAGATGGCGGCGTCGGTGGCGGTACGCAGCTCGGCCACATGCTTCTCAAAGTATTTCCGGTGCGGTTGCAGACGCGCGTGCATCGGCGTCTCGACCGTCGCATCGTCACCAACACGCAGCGCGCTCTTCACCTTGCCGACCACAAACTCGCTCAGAATACCCATGTTCTGCATCGGCGCTTTCATTGCATCGCCGACTTCCTTCAGCGTCTCGGCCGGGCCCTGCACGCCGTTGAGCGCGATGAACAGTCGCAGAATTTCATTCGCACCTTCAAAAATCCGGTTGATGCGCGCGTCGCGCAGTTGACGCTCATACGGCCACGGCTTGGAGAAACCGCGGCCGCCAGCCAGTTGCACCATCTCGTCAGTCGCGCGCCACACCAACTCGGATGCGAACACTTTCGCGCATGCGGCTTCCAGCGATGCTTCAGCGTCCGGCCGTGACATCAGTGATGTCAGCATCCCGATCATGCTGTCGCACGCGTATTGATCGGCCGCCAGGTCGGCCATCTTGCGCTGTGTGATCTCGAACTCCGCCAGCGGCTTGCCGAATTGCACGCGTTCTTCGGCATACTGCACGAACTGACCGATGACGTTGCGCGTCGCCAGTGTACAACCGGCGGCAAGACTGAGTCGTCCCGCGTTGAGTGCGTGAACCGCGACCGTGAATCCCTTGCCGACTTCACCAAGCACATGATCTATCGGCACTTCCATATTGTCAAAGCGCAACTCGGCCTGCGTCGAGCCCCTGATGCCGAGTTTGCGGAAGGTGCGTTCGACGTGGAAGCCGGGCATGTCCGGTCGGATGATGAATGCGGTTGGCCGCATCACCATTTTGCCGTCGCGCTCAACCGGCGTCTGCGCGAAGGCGGCCAGCACGCCGGCGCGATGCCCGTTGCCGATCCAGTATTTGCGACCAGTCACCAGCCAGTGGGTGCCCGCCTCATTCAGCCGCGCCGATGTCACGATGTGCTGCGCGTCTGATCCCGTTTCCGGCTCAGTCAACGCATACGCAGCGAGTGTTTCGCCACGCGCAAGCATCGGCAGATAGCGTGCCTTCTGCTCGGCGTTGCCATACAGCGCAATGGCTTTGCCGCCCAGTCCACAATGCACGCCGACAAGCACTGCCAGTGAGGGATCGACGGTCGCAACGGCGGCGAACACGCGCGCGTAGCCGGCCACCGACAAGCCGAGTCCACCGTATTCCTTCGGAATGCTGATGCCGAGCAGGCCAAGCTTTGCGAGCGCCTTGATGACCGGTTCGGGAATGGTCTCGTCTTCGTCG
>JANMWU010000791.1:0-7396 GCA_031380785.1 Gemmatimonadaceae bacterium | reverse complement strand
GCCGGCGTGGGCGATGCTCGAGTAAGCCAGCATGCGCTTCACATTCGGTTGCGCCAGCGCCAGCACGTTGCCGACGACCATCGTCACCGCGGCCAGGACCCATGCGGCGTAGTGCCAGGAGGTATACGCCGGTCCAAGGCCCTCGAGCAACAGTCGCGCGAACGCCGCAAATGCGGCCGTCTTCACGCCGGCCGCCATGAACGCGGTGTACGGCGTTGGCGCACCTTCATACACGTCCGGCGCCCACATGTGGAACGGGACCGCCGCGACCTTGAATGAGAAGCCGACAAAGAGCAGCGCCAGCCCACCGATGAGCATCGGATCGCGCGCGAGGTTGTTCTGGGTGATGGCTGATGCCATCGCGGTCAGGTTCGTCGTTCCGGTGGCGCCGTAGATGAACGCCATGCCGTACAGCAGAAATCCGGTTGAGAATGCGCCGAGCAGGAAATACTTGAGCGCCGCTTCCGCCGAACCAGCGCGGCTGCGGTCGACGCCCGTCAGGATGTAGATGGACAGCGACATCAGCTCGATGCCGAGGAAGATCAGCATCAGGTCGCGTGCGCCGACGAGCAACAGCATTCCGGCTGCGGCAAAGAGGACCAGCGCCGGCGGCTCCGGTGCCAGCAACGCGGCTCCGTCGTTGTACTCCATCGCCATCACCAACGTCCCGAGCACTCCAAGCAGAATCACCGCGACCGATGCCCACCGGAAACCGTCGTACGCGAGCGGACCGGACGCCGCTCCAGGCGGGGCGTGCTGATTGGCGAGCATGGCAGCCGAGGCGGCGGCGAGCAGCGCGACGACGATCGCGAGCAGGTGCGCACGCTTCGTGGATTCAGCGCTCTCCGTCACAAACACGCCGTACAGCAGCACGACCATTCCGCCGACCGAAACGATCAGTTCCGGCAGCAGCAGTGTGCCCAGATCGAGCGATCCAAACGAGAAGCTGGTCATCGCGGCAACTCCGCCGCGCCGGCGGTTGGTGTCATCAATGCCGACATGTTCACGCGCGTGATCAGCGCACCAACCGATGCGTCGAAGCGATTCAGCACCGGCGACGGCGCCAGACCCAGTGCAATGATCGCGACAACGAAGCACGCCATCACACCGGCTTCTGCACGCGAAAGATCGCGCACGGGCGCCGCCGCGGCCGGTCGTGCACCGAACAGCATGCGCTGTACGGCCCACAACAGGTACGCCGCCGCCAGAATCACGCCGATCGTCGCCAGCAACACGAGTACCGGGAAAGCGCCAAACGAACCGATCAGCACCAGGAATTCACCGACAAATCCGTTCGTCCCGGGCAGGCCTGCATTCGCGAGCGCAAAGAGGACGACGAGCGCGCCGAACATCGGCATGTCTTTCGCCAGACCGCCCAGCGACTCAAACCGATCGTCGGCGAGTCGCTGGCGCAGCATGCCGAGCAACAGGAACATGCCGCCGGTCGTGATGCCGGCGTTCACCATGACCATCAGCGCGCCTTGCAGCGACTCTGGCGTGAATGCGCTGATGCCAAGGACGACGAATCCAAGGTGCGCAATTGACGCATACGAGATCACTCGGCGGAAGTCGGGCTGCACCAGCGCGACCAGTGATCCGTAGAGCACAGCCACCACGCCAAGCGATGCGAGAATGATGCGCGTGACGGGATGCAGCGCCGCGGCCGGAAACAACGGATATGCCAGAACAAGCAAGCCGTACGTACCAACCTTGATTCCGAGAGCGACGGCCGCAAGCGGCGGACCCTCGCTCTGCGTATCCGGCAGCCAGGTGTGAAACGGGATAAGCGCACTCTTTACAAGGAACGCCGATGCGAACGCCGCGAAACAGAACGCCTGTGTTGTGAGACTCATCGGCGCGTTCGTGGCCATCGCCCGGATGCCGTCGTATGTGGTGCCGCCAGCAGCGTAGGCAACGGTGATCACTGCGACCAGCATCAACAGCGATCCCAGCATGGTGTAGATGAAGAACGTCATTCCCGCTGCCGGACCGCGACCGGAGCCCCACACCCCGATCAGGAAATACAGCGGAACCAGCATCAGCTCCCAGCACAGATAGAACAGCAGCAGGTCAGCGGCCAGGAAAATTCCAAGCATTCCGGCCGTGAGCAGCAGCACCAGCGCGTAGTACGATGCCGCGCGATGCGTAATCGCTGTTCGGTCCGTCGCAATCACACTGAGCAGCATCAGGAACGCCGTCAGCACAATCATCGGCAATGAGATCCCGGTCGCGGCGAGTCGAAAACGCGAGCCGAAATCGTCGATCCACGGGTAATCGGCCATTGCGCTCTGTCCGCTGGGCAACGCGAACCAGAGCAGCAGCGTGAGCAACGCCGTGACTGCCAGCAACGCAATCGTCAGGTTGCGTGCGAGGCCGGCTTGCGTGTCGCCTGCGGCGCGCGGCAACAGCCAGACTCCGATCGAACCGAGCAGCGGAATCGCAAAGATTGCCGGCAGCAGCATCAGCGGTGCCTGGCTCACTGCATACCCCGCATCGTGAACACGCCGATCAGTGCGATGGCGCCGAGCGCGATGGCCCACGCGTAGCTGCCTGCGAATCCGATCTGCACCCGTGACGCAAGCGACGATGCGATGCGCATCACCTGTGCGCTCCCCTGAACCAGTACGCCATTGATCAAACCGAGGTCCAAGCCACGCCACAGCACCTTGCGCGCGGTCGCAACGGTCGGCCGGACGACACCGCGCTCGATCGCTGTATCGACGAAGTAATCGTTCGCGAGCACAAGCCCAATGCCATGCTCGGCCGGTGCCTTGTCCTTTGTGGTAAGGCCGTCCGGACGGAGCGTCACGAATGCGACGGCGATTCCGGCGACTGCCATCGCGACCGCGATACCGATCAGCACAAACTCTGTATTGTGTGCGAGGTGTCCGTTGCCGGCGATCAGAGCTCCGGCATTCCCTGTCGTCGGCTGGAGCCATGCATCGAGCAAGCCGACGCGGCCGAGCGGCAGCACTTCCGGCAATTGCAGCCAGCCGCCGACAAGCGTGAGTGCTCCGAGGACGACGAGCGGTCCGCGCAAGATCCACGGTGCATCGTGCACTTCAGCCTCGATATCCGGTCCGGAGCGGAAGGTGCCCTGAAAGGTGTAGCGCATCAGGCGCGTCATGTAGATCGCAGTCAGGAACGCCGTGACGAGTGCGAGCCCGTACGCAAACCAGAGAATGACTCGCCCCGGAACAGGCCCAAGCGATGCCTCGGCCAGCGGTGACTCCATCGCGCGCTCTGCCACCGCGCTGAGAATCGAGTCCTTCGAGAAAAAGCCAGCCAGCGGCGGTATCCCGGCGATCGCCAGCGTTGCAATCCACATCAGCGTGCCGGTCGCGGGCATGCGCTTGATCAGGCCGCCCATGTTGCGCATGTCCTGCGCGTCGTCGTGTCGATGGGAGACGTGCAACGCGTGATGCATGCTGTGGATCACCGCGCCGGCGCCGAGAAAGAGCAGTGCCTTGAAGAATGCATGCGTGACGAGATGGAACATGGCGGCGGTGTATGCGCCGGCGCCGACCGCCACGAACATGTATCCCAGCTGGGAAATCGTGGAATACGCCAGCACCTTCTTGATGTCCCACTGTTTCAGCCCGACCGTCGCCGACCACAGCGCTGTCAGCGCTCCGACGAGGACGATGACGAGACAGGCAACGGGCGCCGCGGAAAAGAGCGCCGCATTGCGCACGATCAGATAGATGCCTGCCGTGACCATTGTCGCCGCGTGGATCAGGGCGGACACGGGTGTCGGGCCGGCCATCGCATCCGGCAGCCAGACGTATAACGGCAACTGCGCACTCTTGCCCGCGCATCCGAGGAACATGAACAGACAGATGGCGGTGACGAGTGGCGTTGCGAGACTCGCGTGATGCTCCGCGATGTATGCCAGGTCAAGCGAGCCAAGATTCACGAACAGGATGAACATGGCCAGCAGGAGACCGAAATCGCCGATACGGTTTACTACAAACGCCTTCTTGCCTGCGACGGCGTTCGCCATGTCGCCAAACCAGAAACCGATCAGCAGATACGACGCGAGACCGACCCCTTCCCAGCCTATGAACAGCACCGGCAGATTGGCGCCCATCACCAGCAGCAGCATGAAGCCCACGAACAGATTCAGGTACGCGAAGTAGCGCGCAAACCCGGCGTCGTCAGCCATGTATCCGACGCTGTAGATATGGATCAACATGCCGACGCCAGTGATCACCAGCATCATCAGCACACTGAGTCGGTCGATACGCAGCGCCCAGTCGACGCTGAAACTGCCTGCGCGCATCCACTCACCGAGCGACGATGTAATCGTTGATTCCGATCCGGACAACCGTAGCGCGAGAATGACACTCAGTGCGAATGCGATCACCATCACGCCGACACCGATCAGACTCACAATGCCGCGTCGCCCCATCGGTGGCGTGTCCGTTCGCTCGCCGCGCCATGCAGGCAGCAACGAGAACAGACCGTTCACCACGAAGCCGGCGAACGGCAACAGTGGGATCAGCCAGAGAAACAGCGGCGCGGACGAGGGAGAGAACATTCGTGGGGGTGGGAGTCGGCGGAGCTCAGCTAGCCTTTCAGCTGCCGGATTCGGCCAAGATCGACCGTGCGATAATGTCGGAACACGCTGATGACGATGGCCAGACCCACCGCGGCTTCGGCGGCGGCCACTGTCATCACGAACAGCACGAACACCTGCCCTGACACGCCGTGCAGGCGCGAGAGCGCGACGAACGAAAGGTTCACCGCGTTCAGCATCAGCTCGACGCACATGAACAGGATCAGCGCATTTCGTCGGGTCAGCACACCCAGCACGCCGATGCTGAACAGCAGCGCGGAGACAATCAGCGCTTCCCGAATCACGAGCGCACCTCGCCGGCAGCTTTGCCGCGCTTGGCCAGTACGACAGCGCCGACCACGGCCACCAGCAGCAGCAGTGATGTCACTTCAAATGCGACCAGATTGTCGGTGAACAGCGAATTGGCGATTGGCGCCAGGGCGTCTGGATCAACCGGCTGCAGCGCGTTGAGCTCAAGCGGCTGCGCACGCACGACATACAACAGCTCCGCAGCCAGCGCGCCGCCGATCACCGCGGCGGCAACGGCGATCTTCGTGCTGCCGCGTTCCTTCGCATCGGTGTCGCCAAGGTTGAGCAGCATTACGACGAATACGAACACCACCATGATGGCGCCGGCGTAGACGAGCACCTGTGTTGCGCCAAGGAAATTCGCACCCAGCATGACGTAGAGCGCGGACAGCGCGAACATCACGTTGACGAGCCAGAGCGCCGCCGTGACGGCATTGCGCCGCGTCACCATGGCCAGCGCCGCTCCGACCGCGAGTGCCGAGAAAAGCCAGAACAGGATGGTGTAGGACAGTCCCATCACTCCCCGGCCGGATCGGCGGGATCCCACATCTCACACACGGGATGTGTCTGCGCCGTCAGGCGTTCCAGATCGTACACGAAGCCGTCGCGCGAATACTCGGCGTTCTCGTAGTGACGGCCGACGTGAATCGCTTCTTCCGGGCACACTTCCTGACAGTAGCCGCAGAAGATACAGCGAAATTCATCGATCTCAAATACGAGCGGAAACCGATTGCCCTGCTCATCCTCGCCCGGCACGAGCTTGATGCAGTTGGCCGGACACACGGTCGGGCAGAGGCCGCATGCGACACACTTCGCCTTCCCATCCTCGTTCGTGAGCATGCGATGCGTTCCGCGCCAGCGCTTCGAGAGCGCCTCAGTTTCCTCAGGATACTGGGTGGTGACTTTGTGCGGATCGACGAGGTGACGGAAGGTGTGCGCCAGCCCGGAGAGCGTCGCACGCACGTAACTCACCTGCTCCACCGGTCGATCCATGACCTTCACCTTGATCGCCATCAGTCCCCCAGCCCAGGTTCCGGTGTCATGCTCGCGATCAGCGTCGACGCTGTCCTGTCCTGCGTCTTCAGGCGCAGCAGCTCGGCGGTCGACATGCGAGAGGTTGTCGGGCTCACAAGGCGTCCGCGATCAAAGATCGTGAACACCAGCAGCAGAACCACGACGTTGAGCACGAACAGAATTCCCGTCTGCAGATATCCAGGCTGCACGCCGAGTGATTGCAGTACCAGCAGCACAGTGGCGATCAGCACGATGTAGCCGAGCGACAGCGGCAACAGGAATCGCCAGCCGAGGGACATCAGCTGGTCGTAGCGGAAGCGCGGCAGCGTCCAGCGGATCCACATGTAGAAGAACAGGAAGAACCCGGCTTTCAGCGCGAATGAGATAAACGTCAGCAGCGTCTTCAGAACCGACGGGTCGCCGGTGTTGTCCCAGCTCGTGAACGGAATGTCCCATCCGCCGAGGAACAGCGTCGCCATCATGCCGCTGGTGGTGAGCATGTTGGCGTACTCAGCGATGAAGAACATCGAAAACTTCATCGAGCTGTACTCGGTGTGATACCCGGCAACCAGCTCGCTTTCCGCTTCAGGCAAGTCGAAAGGAAGCCGGTTCGTTTCGGCGAAGGCGGAGATCAGAAATACCAGAAATGCAACCGAGAGATTGAGCACGTTCCAGCCGCCGCTGGTCTGCTGCTTCACAATCGCATCCATTGTCACATTCCCCGCCAGAAGCAGCACGGGAATGATCGAAAGTCCCATGGCGATCTCGTACGAGATCATCTGCGCACTCGAACGCAAACCGCCGAGCAGCGAGTATTTGTTGTTCGAGCTCCAGCCAGCGATGGTGATCCCATACACGCCAAGCGACGAAATCGCGAGTGTGAAGATGAACCCGACCGGCAGCTGCGCAATCGAGAACGACATCACGCCCCAGGGTGTCGGCAGCGGAGCCGCGAAGGGAATGACGGCCCAGCTGACGAGCGCGGTGCAGAACGCGATAGCCGGAGCGAGCGTGAAGAGCACGCGGTTGCCGGCGCCCGGAGACAGCTCCTCCTTCATGAAATTCTTCAGGCCATCGGCAGCCGGCTGCAGCAATCCACCCGGGCCGGTGCGATTTGGGCCGTGACGATCCTGAATCCACGCGCTCACTTTGCGTTCGGCAAGCGTCAGCAGTGCGACCGTGACCAGATACACGCCAAAGAATACCAGCACTTTGATCGCGGAAGCGATTGCGAACGCCGTCGGATTGTCCGAGATGGGCGTGAGCAACATCGGTCCCATCAGACGGCCGCCTCGGCGGGCGTCTCGCCGGGAGCGCCCTGCAGGCCGAGCGAGCGATACGTCATGCCCGCGAACGCCGGGACGCTTGCTGCCATCGCGGCAAAGACGTCGCTGGCAAGAGTCGGAAACGAGCCCGCGCCAACTGTCGATGCGAGATCGGCCAGCACGCGGTATGACGGTCGCACCTGCGCCGGTGGCGCCTTCGCCTGCTGAAAGCGCTGAACGCGTCCACGCA
>JANMWU010000785.1:0-1751 GCA_031380785.1 Gemmatimonadaceae bacterium | reverse complement strand
CCGAAGCGCGGCCATGAACTCGTGGAAGACCGGTCGCGCGTCGTGCGGACCCGGTGCAGCCTCGGGGTGATACTGCACTGCAAAGACCGGCAGAGTCCGGTGTCGGAGCCCTTCGATCGATCCGTCATTCAGGTTCACATGCGTCACTTTCAGGTCGGTCGAACCCGCCACCTGACCGGCGTCACCCGCTTCCGCAAAGCCGTGGTTCTGCGAGGTGATCAGCACCCGGCCGGTCGCAAGCTCCTTCACCGGCTGATTCCCGCCACGGTGACCGAAGGGCATCTTCTGTGTCCGGCCCCCAAAAGTCAGCCCGATGAGCTGGTGCCCAAGGCAGATTCCGAAAACAGGCGTGCCCGACTCGGCGACCCCCCGGATCATTGCCGGAGCGTAGGTGATCGCAGCGGGGTCTCCCGGGCCGTTCGACAGGAAGACCCCATCAGGCTTCTGCGCCAGAATCGCTTGGGCAGTGGTCGTCGCGGGTACCACCGTCACGCGGCAGCCCTCGTCAGCGAAGAGGCGGAGCATGTTCGCCTTGATACCGAAATCGACGGCAACGACGTGATGCGCACTGTTGGCGGCACCGTATTCGTACGCCGACCGTGTCGCCGCCGTGGTTGCGAGGTCAGCGCCTTCCATTTTCGGCGCGTTCGCGAGCATCTCGCGAGCGTGGTCGGACGGAGTGTCACCCGGACAGATCACGCCAAGCATTACACCGCTGCTGCGCAGGTGCCGCGTCAGACGGCGGGTGTCTACGCCGTCAAGCACTGGCACGCCCGCGGCGGCGAGCCAGGATGGGAGATCGCCAGTGGCGCGCCAACTCGAATATGTGCGCGACATCTCGCGCACAACGACGCCGCTCACCTGCACCCTGCCACTCTCCGGGTCCTCGGCATTCACGCCGTAGTTCCCGATCTGCGGCGCGGTCATCACCACGATCTGGCCGTTGTACGATGGATCAGTGAAGACTTCCTGATAGCCGGTCATGTTGGTGGTAAAGACCACCTCAGCGACAGTCGGCGCGGTGTTGGCGTTGACCATGCCCCGAAACGTCGAACCGTCCTCGAGGAGAAGAACCCCGGGGACGGTATCGAGAGCGAGCGGAGCGGTGCCGCTGCTCACTTCCTGGCTGGAGATGGCGACGCAGGTGCCGGAGTCCTGGCAACGGGAGCTGCCGGTGCAAGCGGAAGCGCTGTTCCGGATGGCTTGGCGCCCGGCTTGGTGGTAGGAGCCGTCGTCGGCGCAGCAGGTGCAGGCGTCGAGAAGGCATTGTCCAGCACCGACTTCGGAGCGCGCTGCCGACTCGTCATGAGCTGCAGCACGAGTGAAAGAAGCAGGAACGCACCGCCGCCCCACCAGCTCATCTTCGTGAGAAGATTACCAGCCTGGCGGGTGCCGATTACAGCGTCAGCCGACGAGGTTGCGCCGCCAAAGCTGGCCGCCATTCCGCCGCCCTTGCCCGACTGGAGCAGGATCACCGCGATGAGCACGAAGCTGATGAAGATCAGGAGGACGAGCAGGAACGTGTACATCGGATCGGAGGGGTCGGGGTCAGCTCTGGTTCAGCCACGAAAGGAAGCGACTCCAACCCCGCGAATCAAGCGCGGACGATAGCGTTCCAGCCGTCGGCGTCGAGGCTGGCACCGCCAACCAGCACTCCGTCAACGTCCGGCGCAGCGAGGAGTGTTGTCGCATTGCTGCGGTTGACGCTGCCGCCGTACAGAATCGGAATGCCAAGCGCGCGCTCACCAATG
>JANMWU010000125.1:0-1912 GCA_031380785.1 Gemmatimonadaceae bacterium | reverse complement strand
GGCCCGCGGCGACACGACCTACGCGCTGGCACGGCATCGCGCGATCATTCGCGAGCGACTGGGCCGATTGATGCAGGAGCGGCGTGACATTCCGAAGGCCGCAGAATGGCTGCGACAGTCGCTGGTGATCCGCGATTCGCTTCTGTTGACGCATCCCAAGAGCGTCGAAGCCCGACGCGATGTCGCCATTGGCCTGTATCTGTTGTGCGGACTGCATCTCACCGAGCAACGGCCCGACCTTGCCGAACCGCCGTGCGATCGCTCGCTGACGATCAGAAAGGCGCTGCTGGCCGAGGATCCGCGCGACACGCGATTTGTGCGCGGCATGGGAATTATTCATCGCCGGCTGGGCGAGATCGCCGCGATGGAGAAGAACTACCGGCGCGCGCTATCGGAGTACAACATGTCGCTGGAGTTCTACGAGCGGTTCTTTAACGGCAAGACGGGGCCGATCAACGATCGTCGCGACTACGCTCAGGCGCAGGCGGAACGGGCGACGATAGCGACGGCAACGCGGGCCGATGCGCTGGCGCGACGGAGCATGGATGCGGTGGCGGCATCGCTCGATTCGATCGCGAAGAAGGGGGCGCTCACGCGGGCGGATTCAGCGTTACTGCTGCGCGCGCGGCCGCCCAGGTCGTGAGATTCCGGGAACGCAGTGTGTGAGCGATTTGTGATGCGCCCAGCACTCGCCGTGGAGTCACCAGTCGAGCGCCTCCGAAAACAGCTCGTGCAGGTCGAGGCGCAACGTCGCGGCCATGCCGTTGAGATGCCAGTCGATACTATCAGCAAACAGCACACCCCGATCTGCATCTGCGCGCCAGCGAACGAGGGTGCGAGCGTCCGGATCGACGATCCAGTATTCCCCAACGCCTTCGCGCAAATAGAGTTCGCGCTTGATCTCGGTGTCGAGCCGGACGGTTGACGGGGACAACACTTCTGCGATAAGTGCCAGGTCATGCAGCTCGTATGGATATGCAGGGCGCTTTCCGTCGACGAGCCGCATCACAAACACGTCAGGCTGCACGCGGTTGCGCGTGCGATCACCGCGGCGCACATCAGCCGGCGACGTCATCGCTTTCCCGAGCCTTTCGGTGCGCAAGTGCTCGCGAAGTCGTGCCGCCAGCTCATCGACAACGCACTGATGCGTGTCCCTCGGCGCCGGCGTCACAAACAACACCCCGTCAATGATTTCGTATCGCTGACCGTCGTCCTCGAGCGCGTCGAGCTCGTCGACGGTCCAGTCGGTGCGGTCGACATGAACAGGCATGACCATACGATACGGGCTCCGGTGGGCGGGCGGCAAGGCGGCATGCACGATTATTGCGATCCGTCCGCGTTCACCCGTCATCAAAAACACGCACCGTCATTGTCAGCGGTGCTGAAAGTCCTCCGATCGGCGCATTCTCGCGCAGCGACAGGTTGCCGCGCGAACACAAGCTCCATTGCAACGCAAACGACCCGGAGTGCTTGCTCCGGGGCGTTCGCTTCGGCACCTGCACTTCTCAGAGGCGAAAGCTTACGGGCAAACCGGGCGACCACGCGGCAACGCCAGCGTGCACACCTTGGTCGTGCCGTCCTTGGTAATGCTGATCCTGGCCGTCGTCGTGCCGTCATAAACCACGACTTCGCGACGGGAAGAACTCACCGGTGAGCCGGATGCGTACGTCACCGTCACCGACATGGCGCGAATGACAGTACCGGCCGTCGGATACGGATAGCCCGTTGCGACAACCGGAATCACGACGCCGGTGGTCGTGTCGCCCATCAAGCGCACTGAGGTGAATGCACCGTTGGTGCTCGTGCCTTCGGTGGTCTCGCGGCCGGCCGATGCACCGTTGACGGTGCGCTGCGTGCTGCCGCTGGCGAGACCGGTCGTGGTGCGCGCGCTGGAGCTGCTGATGGTGGTGCG
>JANMWU010000752.1:0-3444 GCA_031380785.1 Gemmatimonadaceae bacterium | reverse complement strand
GACGAGCGTGACGCATGAATGACGACGGTGACGCATCGGACCTCCGGTGGTGCCCGCACTGCGGTGAATGAGACCACGAAGGTACACCGCTGCAACCGGAACTCAGATCACGACGCTGATCAACAGAGTGAAAACCAGTCCGGACACACCGATGATCGTCTCGGTCACCGTCCACGTACGAAGCGTCTGCTGCACGCTCATGTTGAAGAACTCCTTGATCAGCCAGAAGCCCGAATCGTTCACATGCGAGAGCATCAGCGCGCCAGCGCCGGTGGCGATCACGAGCAGCTCCGGCGGCGTGCCAGGTGTAAGCAGCGCGATTGGTGCAACGATGCCAGCGGCTGTTGTCATCGCGACTGTCGCCGAGCCGGTGGCAACCCGGATCAGCGTGGCGACCGTCCAGGCCAGCAGGATCGGTGACACGTGCGCGCCGATCGCGACATCGGCGATGGCGCGTCCTACGCCACTTTCGATCAGCACCTTGTTGAATCCACCACCGGCGCCAATCACAAGCAGAATCGCCGCCGTCGGAGCCAGACAGTCATTGCTGAACCTGAGTATCTGGTCCTTCGTGAAACCCTGGCTAAGCCCAAGCGACCAGAACGAGAACAGCAACGCTGCCAGCAACGACGTGATCGGACTGCCGACGAATGCCATCGCAATGCGCGGCGGACTGCCGGCAGGAAGCATGACTTCCGACGCACTGGCTCCGAGCATCAGCAATACGGGCAGCATGATGGTGAAGACCGTGATTCCGAACCCCGGCAGCGTGCGAGCAGCGTCGCTTTCAAACTGCGCTGCCATCGGATTGTGCGCCGGCAGCTGAATTCGCGGTGCAATCCAGGTTGCAAACACCGGCCCGGCCAGCGCGGCGGTGGGAAGACCAACCAGCAACGCGAAGAGAATCGTGCGGCCGACATCCGCCTTGTACGCCACGACCGCCAGCATCGCCGCCGGATGCGGTGGGACGAAACCGTGTACAACCGACAATCCCGCCACCAGCGGTATGCCGATTTTGATCAGCGATGTACCGGTCTGCCGTGCAATCGTGAACACGAGCGGAATCAACAGCACGAAGCCGACCTGAAAGAACACCGGTATGCCCACAATGAACGCGACGCACATGATGGCCCAGTGCACGCGCTTCTCTCCAAATGCACCGATGAGCGTCTTCGCGATGCGCGCCGCGCCGCCGGACTCGGCCATCATTTTGCCGAGCATTGTGCCGAGTCCCACCACGATTGCGATGAATCCCAGCGACGTGCCCACGCCGTCCTGAAACGCTTTGACGATTGTCGCCAGCGGCATGCCAGCGGCGACACCCATGCCAAGTGACACGGCGATCAGTACCACGAACGGATGCAGCCGGAACTTCGCAATCAGTACCACCAGCGCCACCACCGCGAACAGTGCGTACCACAACAGCAACGAGTTGTGAGCAGACGCCGCCGTGTTCATGGCGATGGGTGTCCGGTTTCGGTGTGCAGTCGTACAATGATTGCGTTCACGATTTCTTCGGGCGTTTGCTGCGCGTCGTACGACCACGCGTTCTCGTCCGGCGATGGAGTCTCGAGCGTCGAGATCTGGCTGTCGAGCAGCGATACCGGCATGTAGTGGCCGGTGCGCGCGTTCAGTCGCTCACGCAGCAACGCGGTATTGCCGTGCAGCAGAATGAATCGGATCGAAGCATCGCCCGACCGCAGCACATCGCGATAGCGTCGTCTGAGCGCCGAACAGGTAAGGACGACCCCCCGATTCCGCTCGCGCGCGTCGCGCAGCTGCGCTGCCAGCGCCAGCAGCCAACCTTGTCGATTCTCGTCAGTGAGCGCGATGCCGGCCTGCATCTGCGCCACATTTTTCGGCGGATGGAACGCATCGCCCTCGATGAACGGAATCTGCAGTGACGTTGCGAGCGCCTCGCCAATGCGCGACTTGCCGGCGCCGGCGGTACCCATCACGACCAGCGCGTGTCGCGGCATGGCGCAGAGTGTCGCTGCAGTATGATCACGACGTCGGAACGGCGTGCTGCCGGCGGCGATGCCAGATCAGATATGCCGGCGCGCCGGCCAGCACCACCGCAATTCCGATCGCTGCCTGCTTCGGTTGCGAAATGATCGTGTTGATCACGATCACTGCGGCCGCGAGCACGAACAGCAGCGGCGTGACAGGATAGCCGGGCACCTTGAACGGTCGGAGCGCGTCGGGACGCTTGATGCGGAGTGCGATCACCGCGGCCGCACCCAGCGCGTAGAAGATCCAGCCGATGAACACCACGTACGTCAGCAACTGCTGGAACGTGCCGGTCACCGCCAGCACCGCCGCCCATGCACAGCTGGTCACGATCGCCAGCGCCGGCGTGTTGAACTTTGGATGGACCTCGGCCAGCCGCTTGAAGAACAGACCGTCATTTGCCATCGCGTAATACACGCGCGGCACTGTGATCACCGTGGAATGCGCGGCGCTGTACATCGAGACGATAATCACCGCGGCGACCAGCCATCCGGCGGCGGGACCGAATACCGTTGCGACGGCTTCGCCAGCCACACGCTCCGATCCGGCCACACGCGCCGGTCCCAGGGCGGCCAGATAGGCAAAGTTCGCGATGAGATAGATGGCGATCAGTGAGAGCGTGCCGATCGTGATGGCCCGCGGGAGCGAGCGCTGCGGATCCTTCGCCTCGGCCGAGACAAACGTCACGTACTGCCAGCCTTCGTAGGCCACAGCACAGAGATGACCGACAGACCAACGCCGGAGATCGAAGCCGGCGTGACAGTGTGCGCGAGAGGGACTGCTGCCCTGCCCTTGCCAAGGATGAACAGGAGCGCGCTGATGCCGAGTATGGCCAGGACTTTCACGCCCGTGGCAAGGTTCTGCACGTTCGCACTGTCGCGCGTGCTGCGCACGTTGATCACCGTCATCACGACAATCAGCGCGACGGCGGCCAGGCTTTTCTGCATCGGCGACATCGGCATGAACTGCGTCATGTAGTTTGCGGCCGCAACGGCGAGAGTGGCGATGGTGCCGGCGCCAATGACGAAGAACAGCGTCCAGCCATACAGGAAAGCCGGAAAGGCGCCGAAGCCGTCGCGGATGTAGGCGTACAGTCCACCTGCCCCGCCGCCGCCGTCCATCGCGCCCAGTTCTCCGTAACTGAGCGCGCCGAGCAGCGAGAGTACGCCGCCAACGAGCCACACCGTCATGGCGATTGGCACTGACTCACCGCTCTGCGCGAGGACCGAGGACGGGACCAGAAAAATTCCCGATCCGATCACGTTGCCAACGACCAGCAACGTCAGGTCACGGGTGCCCAGCGTACGCGCGAGGGAGTCGGCCATGTGGGTCGCTGAGGGTCGGCGGCAGGGATGCCCGGTTGTTACGCAACGTATCGCCGTGTCCGCTGTGTGACAGCCACTGGAAACAGCTGCCTGCTGTGCGACTGGTCGG
>JANMWU010000738.1:0-1987 GCA_031380785.1 Gemmatimonadaceae bacterium | reverse complement strand
ACGCTACCGAACAAACCGCTGTTGCTGTTTCAAAGCAGTTCATCTTCGTGCCTTCCTGGCGGCTCCGCGTGAGACAATTGCGATGCCGCAAGATTCACCGATGGTCATGGCACACACGCAGTTTCCAAAAAGCAGTTTCCGGCGCCTCCTCCGCGCCTCCGTGCCTCCGCGTGAGACGTAGACCTTCGCGAGACGGGGATGCTGGCTACGCGTGAGACGTAGATCTCGAACGAGCAGAGAGCACCGAGTCTAGGACGCTCCGCCGAGCTCCAGCACCACCTTCCACTCCGCCGCAGTGATCGGCACCACAGACAGTCGCCCGACTTTGATCAGTGCCGACTCCCGCAGCGTCGGATCGTTCCTGATCTCCGGCAGCGTCACCGCCCGCGCCAGCGCGCGCACCGCTTTCACATCGACCATGAACCAGGTCGGCGTCTGGCGCACTGACTCGGCGTCGTAGTACGCATGCTTCGGATCGAACGCCGTATGATCCGGATAGCCTTCGCGCACCACTTCGCAAATACCCACAATCGCCGACGGCTCGGCGTTGGAGTGATAGTAGAGCGCCAGGTCGCCCTTCTTCATGGCGTCGCGAAGAAAGTTGCGCGCACCGGTGTTGCGGATACTGTCCCAGCAGGTTGTCCGCCCCGGCGAGGCCAGCAGGTCGTCGAAGGAAAAGACATCAGCCTCGGACTTGATCAGCCAGTAGCGCCGTTCGCCGGGTGCGCGCGTGTAGACGTGCGCCCACTTACCCTGCTCGTACGGCATCGATTGCGGCGCTTTTTTCGCCGCGGATTTCTGCGGTGCGCCTTTCTTCGCCGCAGCCGTTTTTGCCGCCCCTTTCTTCGCTGCCATCGCCCGTCACACCTCGCAAGAAGTTCCATCAATCAGGTTCACGCGGCATTCGCGCCACAGTTTACATCGCGTTCTGATAAATTTCCCGTCATGGAGCCGACCCGGACGCACTACGACGCACTCGGTGGCGAGGCTGGAATCCGGAGCATCGTCGATCATTTCTATGACCTGATGGATTCGGCGCCGGAAGCGGTTCACGTACGTGCGCTGCACGCCACCAGTCTCAAAGCGTCGCGCGAAAAGCTTCGACTGTTCCTTACCGGCTGGACCGACGGGCCGCAGCTGTATGTGGAAAAATTCGGCCACCCGATGCTGCGACAGCGGCACTTTCCGTTCGCCATCGGCGCCGTTGAGCGCGACGAATGGCTGTGGTGCATGGATCGCGCGCTTGCCGAGCATCCGATGGACGGGGCGCTGCGCAGCTATCTCCAGCAGCGGTTGCATGCGTTGGCGGAGCATATGCGCAATCAGCCGGAGTGAGCGCGCTCGAATCAGGGGCGCACGTATCCTTCGCCATCGAGCCAGATCACACTCTTCGGATCGGTCGGATCCGTCACCAGTATCCGACGCTCCTCGGACCCATCGTCGTAGCGGATCTGCAGTGTTATGCCATCGATCGTGTAGCGGCCACGCCGGTTCGGCGCGACATGACTGGTCACAACGGAGATGTCACCGCCAGTCGCGCTCGAACCCGCCGTGCCACCGCGCACGACGCGTCCATCGCGCGAGAAGAGATATTCGCGCTCGACCATCACGGCAGCCGTGCCGCCCATTGCAACGTTTCCCACGCCCGTGTTACGACGGAACACGCCGTTGAGGCGAAAGTCTGGCGGGAGCGTGCTGTACGTAGCTCTGAACGCGAGCTTCTCCCACTTGCCTTTGTCTTCGAGCTGAATTTCGCTGCCGACACGACGCCAGCGCGTCCAGTCACCGGCGTGCGCGCGCCGGTGTGCGTCGAGGCCGCCGGCAAAACCAAGCCCTTCGATCTCGGTGAGCGCTGAACCATCGCGGAACAGTACGACCGGGTAGATGTCGAGTCCGATGAAGCCGCCCATACCCATCACCGTGCGGTTGTCGAAACCAAAGCGGTCAATGCGCCTGATCAGCTCAGCGGCAGCAGCACTGCTGCGCA
>JANMWU010000715.1:0-8577 GCA_031380785.1 Gemmatimonadaceae bacterium | reverse complement strand
CGGGGCCTCGTCAGGCCGCGGAACAGTTTCTGGCCTCGATGAAGTCTGGCGATGTGCAGGCGACATCGATCATCTGGGGGAACGAAAAAGGGCCCGCGCGTGAGCTCTTTCCGAACCGCGCAGATCTGGAAAAGCGCATCGTCATCATGCAGTGCAATCTGAACCATGACGCGGTGCGGTTCGTGTCCGACCTTCCGGGCGATGGCACCCAGCGCAATCTCAAGGTCGAATTGCGCCGCGGTTCGCTGATGGCACAGACGACGATGACGGTCGTGCAGGGCCCGAATCAGCGCTGGTTTGTGAAAAACACTGACCTGGCGCCTCTCCGGGGCTTTTGTTCGAGCCAGCCGCAGGAACAAAAGCGCTAGTATTCCGATAGCTCTACAAGGACACCCGCGGTGCTGGCGGGGTGCAGGAAGGCGATTCGCTTGCCTTCGGCGCCCAGGCGGGGAGTTTCGTCGAGGACGCGGACACCGTACGCCCGGCAGCGCGCGAGCGTGAGGTCGATGTTGTCCACGGCGAAACAGATGTGATGGATTCCCGGGCCTCGTCTGGCGATGAATTTGCCGACCGGCGAGTCAGGGGTCCGCGCTTCGAGGAGTTCGATCAGTGAGGGCCCAGCCGCGAGGCCGGAGATGCGTGCACCATCGGCGTCATCAAGCGGGACCTCGGCCATGCCGAGGATGTCGCGGTAGAAGGGCAGGATCTGGTCGATCGCATCGACGGCGAGGCCGATATGAGCGATGGAGGTGCCGCGTGGTGCGGTATCTGTCATGATCGGAAGAACTCTAGCGGGGCGGCTGCGCGATCGGTCGCCCACGACAGGTGAGAGAAATGTCGAACGTGTTGGCCGTCACTGACGGCGATTTTCAGAATGAAGTGCTGGATCACAAGGGATTGGCGGTCGTGGATTTCTGGGCCACCTGGTGTGGTCCGTGCCGCATGGTTGCGCCGATCCTCGATCAGCTTGCGACGGAGTACTCAGGCAAGGTGAAGATCACAAAGATGGATGTGGATGCCAACCAGAAGACCGCGATGAACTTCAACGTCCGCTCGATTCCGACGCTGCTGTTCGTCAAGGACGGAAAAGTGGTGGATCAGGTGGTTGGTGCGATGCCGAAGGCGCAGTTGCAGACATACTTCGAAAAGCACGTCTGATTTGCTGGCGCCGGTCCGCCGGCGAGTGAGCAGGCAAGGGGTGCACCTGGTGTGCACCCCTTTGTTTTTGTTGACGCCGCCACAATCTGCGGCATAGCGCATCTTCACGGACATCATGGCCGGCACGCTTTACATCGTCACCACTCCGATCGGGAATCGCGCCGATCTCACCCCGCGCGCCATCGAGACGCTGCGTGCGGTGACGCTGATCGTGGCGGAAGACACGCGGCACAGTGCTCCGCTGCTGGCGTGGGCTGGGATCAGCACGCCGGTACGGAGCTATCACGCACACAACGAGGCGGAGCAGGCGCCGCGGCTGGTTGAGCGGCTGCTGGAAGGGCACGATGTAGCGCTGATCAGCGACGCGGGCACGCCGCTGGTTTCGGATCCCGGGGCGCGGCTGGTGGACGCGGCGATTGCGGCGCGCATCACAGTGACACCGGTGCCAGGCGCGTCGGCGATTCTGGCGGCACTGGTGGGCAGCGGTCTTGATGCGACGGCGTTCACGTTCCTCGGATTTCTTCCGCGTGCGGTGACCGAGCGACAGGAGGCGGCCGCGGCCGCACTGGCCCTTCGGCAGACGGTGATTCTCTACGAAGCGCCGCCGCGCGTGGGCGAACTGTTGGCGCTGATGGCCGCAGCGGGCGGCGGGGCGCGCCGCTGCGTGGTGGCGCGGGAGCTGACCAAGCTGCATGAGGAGTTCCGGCGCGGAACGGTGGCGGAACTCGCTGCGTACTACGAAGCAACCGCCCCCCGGGGCGAAGTGGTCGTACTGCTGGAGGGCGCGCCGGTGGCCGCGCTCGATCATGAAGGGGCGGCGATGCGCGCCGGTGCACTGCGGGCCGCGGGTTCGTCAGTCCGCGACACGGTCCGTCATCTGCAAGAGGAGTTCGGCGTGGCGCGAAACGAAGCGTATCGACTGGCTCAGGATTTCTGAGTGGCAGGCACAATGAGACTCTGGCTGGCGTGTGCCGGCGGAATTGGCGCGCTCGCATTCGCGGGTACTGCCGCGCCGCGTCTGCACGCTGCGCCCGCCACCGTTCCGGCGCGGGTGATGATTGCGCGCGTGCACTACAACGGCGGCGGCGATTGGTACGCGAACCCTTCGAGCCTCAAGAATCTGATCCGGGCTATCAGCGAGCGCACCACGCTGCCCATCGATCGCGAGGAACACGCGGTCACGTTTCGTGACCCACAGCTGTTCGACTATCAGTTCCTGCATGTCACCGGTCACGGCACCATTTCGATGGAGCCGGATGAGATCGCGCGCGTTCGCACCTATCTGCTTCGCGGCGGTTTCCTGCACGTCGATGACAACTATGGGCTCGACAGCAGTTTTCGCATCGTCGTGAAGCAGCTGTTTCCCGATCGACCGCTGGTTGACGTTCCGCTCAACCATCCGATCTATCGCCTGGTGTATCCCTTTCCGAAGGGTGTTCCGAAAATCCACGAGCACGATGCCAAGCCGGCGCGAGGCCTGGGCATTTTCATCGGTGACCGGCTGGCGCTGTACTACACGTATCAGTCGGATCTCGGGAACGGCTGGGAGGATGTTGGCACCTATCCATCCGATCCGCCGGAGTTGCACGAGCAGGCGCTGCGCATGGGAGTGAACCTCGTCACGTACGCCATCACCAGTCGCCTGCAGCCATGACGTCACCGTCGATTCCGCACGGCGCGTTCGGTCAGCTCGAATCGATCGTCCGCGACGAGCGCAGCGCGTTGTTGCGCCTGACTCGTCACACGCGCCTGGCATCACTGGTGCTGCCGGTATGCATCGTCGGCGCTGTCGGCATTGCATTGCTTGGCGGCAATCGCTGGTTGTCGTTGCCGCGTGTGCTGCCGTTCGCTGTCTGGCTGATTGCGAGTGTGGCAGCCGTGTGGGCGTGGCGTCTGAGGCGGTACGAAGACGGACTGGTGACCGCGTCTGATGCGGTTGCGGAAGCAATCGAGCACGAGCAGCGATTGCGCCGTGGCACGATTCGCGTGGCGTCGGAAGTGGCGAACAGCGGCGCACTTGGCGTGTACGCAGCGCAACACGTCACACGGGCGCTTTCAGGCACCTCGCTGCCACGTGCCCCGCAGACTTACGGCGCCCTTGCGGATCGTCGGCGACGCGCGCTGTTGTGGGCGGCCGGTGCCGTTGCAGCCATTGCGGCGGCGGGCTTTGTCTGGACGGATGGAGCCGAGGCGCTGGCTGATCCCGTGGCGGCATTCAATGGCACGCTGCTGCCGGAACTGGTGCTGCAAGCGCCGACCGTCGCGCTGCGCGGCGCGGCACCGGTGATCCGCGTGCGCGGTCCGGGACGCAGCGCGCTCACGCTCGAGATCAGGAAGAATGACGGCACGGTCATCAGCGACGCGATTGCATTGCGCGGTGATTCAGCGCTGCGCGTGTTGCCCGTGCTGGACAACGACGTCACGCTGACGATCAGCGACGGTCGCGCGACGTCGGCACCGCATCGTATCCATGTCACCGACAAACCGTATCTGGGTGATGTGGTGACGCGGGCAAGCTATCCGGCATACCTCGGTCGCAACGACGAAGACGTGGCGCTGGCCGGCGTATTGGTTTTGCCGCGCGGCACGGTACTGACGCTGCGTGGTCGCGCCTCGGTGCCGCTGATGTCAGCGACGCTGGAAAGTGATGACGGTGGCAAGGTGGTGCTCGATGTGCATCGCGATGCGGTGGATGGTCGACTCGTTGCGGAGAAGAGCGCGCGCTGGGAATGGACAGCGGAAACCGAGACGCCACTGCAGGAGCTGCCACCGTCATTTGCACTTGATATCCGTCCCGATTCGGCGCCGCAGGTACAGATCGCGAGCACCAGCGACACGATGCTGCTCGCCGGCGCGACAGCGCGAGTGAGTGTCCTGGCGGTGGACGATCACGCGCTGTCGAGTGTGGTGATCACGGTGCGATCCGGAGAAACCGTCGTGGCGCGTCGCGAAATCCTGCCGGCTCGCGCTCCGTCGTTCGAAGGCAGCGTGCCGCTCGATCTGGACGCGTTGGGGCTCAAGGGCGATGACGGATCGCTGCGTGTGGACGTGACGGCAACCGACGCATCGCCGTGGCGTCAGGTTGGGCACAGTCGCACGCTGGTGTTGCGTCGCGCCGGTGTATCGGAGCGCCGCGAACAGGCGCGTGCTACGGCTGACAGCGTGGCTTCCGGTGCGACCGCGCTGGCAAAGCAACAACAGCAGCTCGCGCAGCAGACCAGCGATGCCGCGCGGAATGCGAAGGCCGGCGGTGAGAACGGTCAGCCGATGTCGTTCGATGCGCGTGAGAAGGCGTCGCAGCTGGCGCAGCAGCAGCGCGCGTTGCAGCAACAGGCGCAGCAACTGCAGCAGCAGGCGAAGCAGCTGGCCGATCAGCTCAAGGGCGCGGGCGCGCTCGATTCGGCACTGGCCGGCAAACTGGCGGAAGCGCAGCGGATGATGCAGGAAGCCATGTCGCCGCAGATGATGCAGCGACTGCAGCAGCTCGAGCAGTCGGCACAGCGCCTCGATCAGGCGGCCACGCGTCAGTCACTCGACGATCTCGCCAAACAGCAGCAGGCGCTGCGCGAGCAGCTGGAGCGCAACGCGGAAATGCTCAAGCGCGCCGCGCTGGAAGGAAGCATGGAGACGCTGCGCGACGAGGCGCAGGATCTGGCGAAAGCGCAGCAGCGGATGGCAGACAGCGCAGGCAACACGCCGGCGGGTCAGCGTCAGTCGCAGGCCGATCGTCTGGCGCGACAAAATGCGGCACTGACACGCGACATCAACGATCTCACGAAGCGGCTGCGCGATGCGGATGCGCAGCGCGGAGCTCAGCGTGCCGAGCAGGCGCGCCAGAACAGCGAAGCGGCGAATCGTCAGATGCAGGAAGCGGCCCGTGATCCGCAGTCGGCACAGCAGGCGGCGCAGAAAGCGTCGCAGGCCATGCAACAGGCAGCCGATCAGCTGGCGAAGGCGCGCCAGGAACAGGTGAACGACTGGAAGCAGGAAACGACGTCCGAACTCGATCAGTCGATTCAGGAAATGATGCAGCTGAGCCAGCAGGAACGGCAGATGGCGGACGCGGCGAAGAAGGCGGCGCAGCAACAGCAACAGCAACAAATGCAGCAGCAACGGCAGCAGGGACAGCAGGGTCAGAAGCAGGAGGGACAGCAGGGCCAACAGGGGCAGCAAGGTCAGAAGCCGCAGGACGGACAGCAGTCGCAACAGGGCCAGCAGCAGGGACAGCACGGGCAAAAGGGACAGCAGAGCGCTCAGCAGCAGCTGGCAGCCGAGCAGGCCACGGTGCAGAACGGAGTGCAACAGGCTGCACAGCGATTGCAGGAAGCGGCACGACGTTCGCAGCATGTGTCGCAGGGATCACAGCGCGCCATGCAGGAAGCGGTGCAGCGGGCACAGGAAGCGACGCAGCAGACGCAGAAGGGCGCCGGCCAGCCTGGTGAGCAGTCGGCGCAGAACGGTGAAGCGGCAGCGAGTTCGATGCGTGACGCCGCATCGGCGATGGAGCGCGCGGCATCGAGCCTGGTCCGGGATCGTGAACGCGCCGGACGCGCGCGCTCGGCATCCGGACTGCCCGAGATGATGGATGAGATGCAACAACTTGCAAAGCAGCAGCAGCAGGTGAACGGACAGGCGCAGGGCATGTCGATGATGCCCGGCGGCGAGCAGGGGTCGCAGGCGCAGCAGATGGCGCAACAGATCGCGCGTAAACAGCGACAGATCGCGCAGCGCCTTGATGACGTGGGAAGCAACGATCAGAGCGGTCGTGCCGACGCACTGGCAAAGGAAGCGAAGCGGTTGGCCGATGCGATGGAGCGGGCGGCGGGCGACCCGGAGACGGCAGCGCGTCGCGAACAGTTCCTGCAACGGTTGCTCGACGCCGGTCGCACATTGCGTCGCGAAGATCAGGAGAAGGAAGGGCCGCGTGAATCGAAGCCCGGCATTGGCACCACGGCATTCACGCCACCCGAAATTCCGGCGACTGGTGCACCGGCATCACGCGTGACACCACCGTCGTGGGACGAGCTGCGCGGACTGCGCGACGACGAACGCCGCGCGGTGCTGCAGTACTTCGAGCGCCTCAACAAGACCGGAGCCAAACCGTGACGGTGGTCCGATCGTGGGTACTGGTCGCGGGATTCGCGCTCGCGACCGCGCGGCCCGCGTACGCGCAGGAAGGGAGCAGTACCAACGATACGCTGGTGCTGCGCGCGCTCGATCTCGAAGAGAGCAAGCCGCGCGATGCTGCGGCATTGTATCGTCGCGCATTTGCCGGCGAGTCAATGATTCCGGCACTGCTGGGCCTCGAGCGTGTGTACACGAATCTTGGCATGGTGGATTCGCTGATACCGCTGGTGCGGAGCGCAATTCGCAGCGAGCCGCGCAACGGTGTGATTCGCTCGGTGCAGCTGCGCACGCTGACGGTGCTGCAGAAAGACGAGGAGCTCACACAAGCGTTCCGCGACTGGGTGCGGGCGGCGCCGGGTGAAGCAGCACCGTTCAAGGAATACGCGCGCATTCTGCTCGAATCGGGGCGCAGTCAGGCGGCCGATTCGGTGCTGACGATGGCGGCGCGGATGGTTCGCGATCCGCGCGACTTCAGTGCCGAGCTGGCGCAGGTGGCGTCGGCGCAACACATGTGGAACGAGGCGGGGCGTCGCTGGCGCGAGACGCTGACGCAGACGCCGCAGTTGTATCAGGCCGCGGCGTTCGCACTGTCGCTGGCGAATGGTGAGGCCCGCGACTCGGTGCGCACGCATCTCGTCGCCGATCCGGCGTGGCTGCCGGCGCGCCGTGTTCTGGCGTCACTGGAGCTGATCTGGAATCGGCCGCGCCAGGCGTGGATTGCGTTCAACGGCGTGCGGACCGACAACGAAACGGTGGCCGCCTGGAAGGAGTTCGCCGAGGAAGCGGATGCGCGGTCGATGCAGGTGGCGTCGCGGGATGCGTGGGCGGCGATTTATAAGCAGACGCACGATCCGGCGATGGCGTTGCGCGCGGCCGATGCCGCTCTCATAAGCGGTGAAGCAACGAGCGCGCTGATGCTCGCATCGCAGGCGCAGGGCGCACTCTCGCCGCAGCTTGGATTACGCGATGCGGTGCCGGTGCGACTGCGGGCTTTTGCGGCTCTGGGACGGGCGGATGACGCGCTGAAACTTGTTGATTCCGTGCGACCGAGAGTCGTCCCTCTTCAGTTGCAGCTGCTGGAGCGTGAACTGATGTGGGCGTGGCTGCGCGTAGCGGATGCGGCGCGAGCGCGACCGCTGGTGCTGCGACTGGACGAGGACGAGGCGACGGCGTTGCTGGCGATCTACGACGGTGATCTGGCGAAGGCACGGACGGCGCTGCGGAATGCAGACGCGTCGAACATCATGCTGCTGCAACCGCGGGCGCTGCTGGCACGCACTACGCTGCCAACATCGGCGGCGCTCGGTGCCGCGTTCACGGCGCTGGCGAAGCGCGACACCACAACTGCGCTGACGCAGTTGATGAGCGCAACGAACGAAGTTGGCGACGCGGCACCGCTGGTGCTGGCGATGTCGGCGCGGCTGCTGACAGCGCGCAGCGACGACGCGCATGCGGTGCCGATATGGACAAGAATCGTGACCGACTACGCCACCAGTCCGGAAGCACCGGAAGGTGACCTTGAATGGGCGCGTGCTGCGCTGCGGGCCCGCGATGGTGGCACGGCTACCACCAGACTGGAGCATCTGTTGCTGACGTATCCCACGAGCGCGCTGGCGCCTCAGGCGCGCCGCGAACTGGAAGCGGCGAAGCGCCTGACAGGCACATCGTGATGCGTTGCTGGAAACGCTTTGCGCTGTGTGCACTGCTGGCGGCGCCATCGCTGGGCGCGCAGCACCTCCTGGTGCCGATGGACGATGCGCAACGGAATCATCTGAAGGCGTACGGGCTCACGTACAGCGTGCTGCAGCGCACCGAGAAGGCGGAGTGGCTGCTGAACTATCGCGGCGGTGCATTCCTGCTGCTCGATACGCCACCCACGCGGCGACGGGCGGGACTGGATGGTGTGTCCGTCACGCCACTCGACGATGGCGCGCTGGCCGCGATCCGCACCGAAATGTCCGGGCAGAACATGGACGCCGTGCCACTGGAGCGGGCGCCGAAGGTCGCGATCTACTCGCCACCGAACGCGAATCCATGGGATGACGCAGTGACGATCGCACTCGACTACGCCGGCATTCCGTACACAAAAGTGTGGGACCCGGACGTGATTGCCGGTGAGCTGTCGAAGTACGAATGGCTGCATCTGCACCATGAGGACTTCACGGGACAGTACAACAAGTTCTACATCTCGTACCGCGGCAGTCCGTGGTTCATCAATCAGGTGAATCGCACCGTGGCGCAGGCGAAGCAGCTGGGATTTGCCAATGTGCCTGCGCTGAAGAAGGCGGTGGC
>JANMWU010000703.1:0-2036 GCA_031380785.1 Gemmatimonadaceae bacterium | reverse complement strand
CGTCGCCTCCGAAGTGCGCAACCGCAGCTGACTGCGATTGTCGGTCATCACATAGCCGAGCGTGCCGTAGATCTCCATGTCCTTGCGACTGATCGGCCAGTTCCACGATGCCTGAATCACAGCCTGCGCCATCGGATACGTCACGATGATGGTCGCCTCGTCATCGACCTTCGGGTACACCGACGGCTGCAGATGCTGCGTGATCGCCGACACCGATGTCGGTCGTGCACCGCGCATCAGATACGTCATGATGTTCGCGCCGTAGCAGCCGAAATCCATCAGCGCGCCGGCACCGTTCGTGACTGGATCCGTCAGCCACTCGAGAAACTCGGGGCTGACGTTGATCGCCTTCGGACCGCGGTGACCGTCACGCACCACCACCTTGCGCACCGGGCCGATCCGATCGGACTGCACCAGACTCTCGGCCTCGGCCAGCGTCGCATACCAGCTGGTTTCGTAGTTCACCATCAACCGGATGTGATACTGGTCGGCCAGCGCCTTCATGCGTTGTGCATCCGCCAGACTCGCAGCCAGCGGCTTCTCCACCATCACATGAATGCCGCGCGGCGCCGCAAACTCCACCACATTGCGATGCGCCAGCGTACTGCCGAATGCCGCAACCGCAGTCGGGTGCGTCTTCTCGGCCATAGCGGCCATGTCGTCAAAGACGAGGTCCATGCTCAGGCCGAGTTGCGTCGCGTAGCGCTGCGCCAAATCCTTGTTCGTTTCGACGATGGCGACGATCTCGATGTCGCCACGCTTCTCGCGTCCGACAAGGCCACGAACATGATCGTGCGTCAGACCTATGATGGCGATGCGAAGTGGTGCCGCAGGGCGCGACTTCACGACCGGTGGCAGGTGCGGCAGCGCCAGCAGGAACATCGAGACGAGCGTTGCAAGGGTCATCGTGCGTGTGCAATTACAATTAAGAGTGGGCCAACAGGTTCGGACTGCCGAAACACTCCAACGGCAGAACGCCTCAACTCGCGGAGGCCGACAGCCACGCCGCCACATCAGGATGCGATTGCGCCGCTGCGAGATCGGCGGCCGTCTTGCCATCTTTCGTTTTCGCATCGCGTGTTGCTCCACATGCGATCAGCAGCTCAACCGCCGCCTGATCGCCGCGCGACGCAGCCAGATGCAACGGCCGGTACTCCTGCGAGTCGATCGCATCGGCGTCGCAGCCGGCCGCAAGCAACGCCGTGACAACTGTCATCTCGCAACGACCCGCGAGCGCCGCGTGCAGCGGAGTGTTGCCTTGTTCATTGTGCGAACGCGCCGCATGACTCGCGCCGGCGCGCAGCAGACACACCGCTGCACTCGCGTATCCGAAATACGCTGCGAGGTGCAACGCCGTCCAGCCATCCGGACTGTACTCGTGCAGATGCTCGGGATGTGACGCAAGATGTTCGCTCACCGGCGCGACGTTACCGAACGCTGCGAGTTCGGGCAACGTCAGCACAACGCTTGCCGCGAGGGATTTCGCCTTGTCGCGATCGCTCATGTACAACGCCATCAGCACGTCTGACGGCGCGCCGGAAGCAGGCGCGGTCGTCGCAGTTGTATCAGCCATCGTCACACCCCGTCAGCGTTGCGCAGTGCGGCCGCGCGAGGCCGGTCAGTCGACCGGCCAGCTCACGGCCGAAAGATCGTCGGACGTTTCCGGCACCACACCACTCTTTCCTGTTGCACGCGCTTCCGCAACCACCGCACGCCACCACGGCGTCACTCCGCCCACGCGCGCCGGCTCAACGGGCTGACCCAGCCGCGGCGTGAGCAGCGGCACACCGCGCGCCGGTGCCTGCGTGGTCAGCGTCTCGATCGGCTGATCCCAGGCGTGCATCGCGAGATTGAAGGTGCCCCAGTGAATCGGATGCAGCGTGCCGCTGCCGAGCATTGCCCGGGCGTCAAGTGCGTGCTCGGGGCCGAGGTGTATGTCGCCCCAGGCCGGGTGATACGCACCGATTTCGAGCAGCACCAGATCGAACTTGCCGAAGCGATCGCGGATCTGTGTGTAGTCCTGCGTGAGGCCCGTG
>JANMWU010000101.1:0-2128 GCA_031380785.1 Gemmatimonadaceae bacterium | reverse complement strand
GGCATCGTCATGGGGGAACGCGACCCCGATGTTGAGCCAGTAGTCGTCCTGTTTCGCACGCGGGACGATTGAGTAGACGCGATACATTTTCGGCGCGTCGGCCATGGAGAGCACTCCTTCCGAGTGGGTGGCCACGTCCTGCCTCTCGCGCGATGGGCTCCCATGCGCGGGCAGGCAAGAGCGCGCGAACTCGTCACGGGCTAGGCGTCTGATCACCACGGGGAATTGGGTAGCTGCCACTAACCGTACGCCGACCTCGGTGTTGGTCAAGGGTGCTGGGTGGACAAGTTGCGTCATCGACTGACGCTCTCTTCTGTCTGCATTGCGCATACTTTTTGGTGGGACATGTCTGACATACTTTTCGGAGCCGACACGCCTTCGCGTGACCGCACCGACGGGCGCAGTCAAGTGTCCGGCTACGTGCCATTTCTGCTGCTGCACTTGACGGCGACCACGAGAGGCGCGGTAAGATTGCGTACAGAAAGTCGGACAACGCCTGAGGCTGTCACTGCGTGTCAGAGACTGCGCAAGCGATGGAAGCCCTTAAGGGCCAAGACCGTGATGGAAGGTACCAGCACGGGCTTGGCAAGGGACGCGCGGACAACTACCGCGCGGCACGGCGACAGCGCGGTCGCCTTTGGCGATGCGCCCGAACTTATCGTAGGCCTGACGATGTAAAGACTGGTCTGACATTGATCGCGGCGGCAATCGCGCCGAATGGCCCAGCAAAAAAGCCCAGCAGGCATGAGGCGGCTGGGCTTCCGGCGAGCGGTGTTCAAAGCACCCTCGACCCGGTTGTCACGACAGGACACGTAACATTATGAACAATACCACCGCAGAGACCGTCTGCAAGCAGACGGATGCCCCACCCAAAGTCGCCGAGGAAGTGTCGAGACGCAAGGGTGACGCCTAAAAATCATCAGACTCAGAAGAAGCAATGGCGCTCGCCCGATGGGCCGATGACGGCGGACCGAATGGCCCCGAATAGTAATCCGCACGTAACGCTATCGGATCGACGCAGCTCGCGGCGGCACATCGAGCCTAACCGTCCCGCCCGTCGTCACCCACGGCAGCGCCAGCGGATTTTCATGCGCCCCGAGCGTTGCAATATCCGTGAACAAAAACATGTTGCCGCCTTTGCCATTGGTGATGTCACTCACGACCGCCAGCATCGATGCAACCCGCTCGGCACTGGAGGTGACCGTAAGCACGCGGAGATTGTCGAATCCACAGCGCCGCGAGTGCAGCTTGGCATGGTGCGCGGTGAGATACGCCTGCAACCGGCGGCGATACGATGATTGCGTGATGTCGACGCGCGTGATCGGCATGGTGGCGCGATCTGCTTCGACATAGAAATATGACCGCCGCTCGACGTCGTTGAAATGCAACGCGAAGACTGCATCGGGCGTTGCCGGAATTAGATGGCGCGTCGCACCGTGTCGAAGCTCGGCATTCAGTGTCCACGGGCTGCTGGCTCGGCGAGTTGCTTCCGGTAGCGTTGCGCGCAGAGAATTTTCATCGACGAGGGCAATGTCCTGGCGACCACGCAAGGCGACTTCCAAACCAATCATGATTTCCACAACCAACAGCGCGTGATGAATGTACGGACGTTTGACCTCGCGGTTCTTGTCGGTCCAGTCACTTGACGGCACTGGTGCATTCGCGAACTCAGCAAGAGCGAGCGCGCCGTTGTTGCCAAGCGCATAGATGATCGGCGCGCTACCCGAACTCGCGAAGTAGTCGATTTGCGCGCGCGGCCGGTCGAGATAGCCGGCGTGGTACAGATTGCCAAGACGCTCGATTATTTTTCGTGGTGATCGATTGGGAAAAAGCCGCGAGATATCCGTCGAGCGCAAGAAGCGGAACTGTCCAACGCGGTGAATGATTTTTCGATCATCGTCGGTCAGTCGAATGTGAGGCGAGGGCGCTCGCACGAAACGAGATCGGCGCTCCGGAGATTTGTCATTCGAGATTGATTTCATATGCATCACGAAGGCGGCGCCAAGAAGCGCGCAATTTTTTCTTCGACCGCTGCACGCGGTCTCGCGTAGCGTGCTCTGGTTCTTGCGATGACAGCACCGGCACGGCCACAATTACGAATGTCTGGATACGCGGTATCGAGCCGAAT
>JANMWU010000083.1:0-2642 GCA_031380785.1 Gemmatimonadaceae bacterium | reverse complement strand
CATGCCGAAATCATTCCCGGCCAGACTCCGTGGCGTGAAGATGAAGGCATTGGTGCGGGCAAGCTGCCGGTGCTGGTGCTCGAGCGCATGGTGGAGATTCTCCGATGACGGGCGGTACGCGCGAACGCGTTGTCCGTTTCGGTCCGCAGCACAGTCTGGTGGGCATTCTCACCGCGGCCAAAGGCGCGACGGCTGATCGCCCGCACGTGGTGATCGTGAATGCCGGAATTATTCACCGAGTCGGACCAAATCGTCTGTATGTGGATCTGGCGCGCGCGGTGGCGGCACTCGGGTTCCCGGTGTTGCGATTCGATCTGGCCGGGCTGGGAGACTCCGGTCCCGCGCAGGGCAGCGTTGACTCGCTGGCGGAATCGGCGCTGGCCGATGTGCGCGCCGCATTCGATCACCTGGCGGCGACCCGGAACGCAACGCGTTTCCTTGTCTTCGGGCTCTGTTCCGGGGCGAACTACGCCGCGCTGACCGCGTTTCGCGAGCCGCAGGTGGAAGGCGTGCTTCTGATCGATCCGACGGTGGTTCGCACGCGGCGCAGCACGATGGTGCACGTGATCCGCCGGCTGCGGAATCTGTCGACGTTGCGCGCGCTGGTGACGCTGCGGCACCCGGTCTTCCATCGGCGACTTTCTCGCCTGTCCAGTGCCGCAGTCTCGGTGGCACAGGCCGCCGAAGGGCAGAGCGGGCAGCAGGCGAATTTCGATTCGCCGGGAATGTCCGAGGTGGCCGCGCGAAGTGAGATGGAATCGCTGGTGGGTCGTGGCGTCCAGCTGATGCTTGTTTTCACGGGTGGCGTGAATCACGTGTACAACTACCATGGCCAGCTGTTCGATTTGCTGCCGGGCCTCGATTTCCGTTCGCAGCTGCGCTTGCTGTACATGCCGGACACCGATCACTCGGTGAGTGACACGCGCGGACGCACGCGGCTGTTGTCGGCGGTCTGCGCGTGGCTCGAAGAAGCCTTTCCGGTGCGAGGGCAGGAAGCCCAGCGCGATGCAGCGCAATCAGGCCGCACCACCGCCGCGCCCGCAGGCGAGCGGGCGTGAGTGGAGCGGTGGGTGTACATCCGCTGTTGCGACTTGGCGTGAGAGCGGCGCCGCGGCGCCGGCTGTTCTGCATGCCATACGCCGGTGGCGGCGTGGCGCCGTATCGACTCTGGTTTCGCTCACTGCCTGACGATATCGAAGTGCTGGCTGCGCAGCTGCCGGGCCGCGAATCACGGCTGCGCGAGTCACCACTGCCGTCGATACACGCAATGGTGCAGGCAGTGCGTCCGGCAATCGAAGCCTCGAGCGACCTGCCGTTCGCAATTTTCGGGCATAGCATGGGCGCGTTGATGGCGTTCGAACTGACGCACGCGCTCGAACGCGATGGCGCGCGCGCGCCGGAGCGGTTGTTCGTCTCGGCGCGTCGCGCACCGGATGAACCGGACTCGCGGCCGCCCGTGCATGGCATGCCGGAATCGCAGTTCCTGGATGAATTGCAGGAGCGCTATGGCGCAATCCCTGACGCGGTGCGCAGCGAGCCGGAGCTGATGGAACTGTTGCTGCCGGTTTTGCGCGCGGATATCCGCGCCGTCGAAACGTATGAGCCGACGCCGGGCGCCATCGTACGCTGCCCGGTTGATATCTACGGCGGCAACGACGACAGGTATCCGCGACCGGCGCAGTTGCCGCTCTGGTCGCGACTTGTGACGCAGCCGGTACGCATCCGCTTGTTCGACGGCGATCATTTTTATCTCAATGCGCAGCGTGAGGCACTCACCGCCGACATTGCGGCGCGCTGGGCGACTATCGAAACCGCCGGGAGCAGCGCCGCGTGAATGCGGCGGCGGCAACGAGAAATCACGCCATGCCGATCGCAATCGTCGGCATCGGTTGTCGCTTTCCCGGCGGCGTCACTGATACTGCGAGCTTCTGGCGGCTGCTTGCGGGCGGCGTGGATGCGATCACGGAGATTCCGGCGGATCGCTTCGACATCACGAAGTACTACGACGACAAGCCGGCAACGCCCGGCAAAGTGATGAGCCGATTTGGCGGCTTCATCGGACAGCGCTTCGATGAATTCGATGCGGAGTTCTTTGGCATTTCGCGCACATACGCCGAGCGCCTCGATCCGCAGCAGCGACTGCTGCTCGAGATTGCGTGGGAAGCGCTTGAGGATGCCGGACTGGATGTCACGGCGCTTCAGGGCACATCAACCGGTGTGTTCGTGGGGCAGTGGCTGAGCGACTTCGAGCATCGGCTGTTCGCGGATCACGCTGGCATCGACTTCCCGATGACGCTGGGCAGCGGACGCTACGCCGTGCCGGGTCGGCTTTCGTATGCCTTCGGATTCCGCGGCCCGAGCCTCTCGCTGGATGCCGGCTGCTCGGCCGGGCTGGCGGCGGTGCATCTGGCCGTGCGCAGTCTTCGCAGCGGCGAGAGTACGCTGGCGCTCGCGGGCGGTGTGAACGTCATTCTGCAGCCGCACATTCACGTCGCGTATTCGCAGAGTCGCATGATGGCGCCGGACGGGCGATGCAAATTCGGCGATGCGAGCGGCGACGGCTACGTGCGTGCCGAGGGCGCCGGTATCGTGGTGCTCAAGCCATTGGCACAGGCACGGGTGGATGGAGATCGCGTGTACGC
>JANMWU010000649.1:0-3821 GCA_031380785.1 Gemmatimonadaceae bacterium | reverse complement strand
CTGACCGCGACCAACGTCATGGATCTGAAAGAGGCGATGACGTTCGGCTACACGCCGCTGGGCCACCTGCGCAGCAGCACCTACATGTCGCGGTATTACGACTACGTGGGGGCTCTCTCGTCGAGCGCCACGCTGACGATGACTGAGACGATCCGCCCCGACGCCATGGGCACCACGACCTGGCGGCAGACCGCTACCCAGAATTACAACTTTGCGGGGTCGTACTACAGCGATGGCCGGTACAATGCCAGCGCCGAACGGATCCCGACCTACATCCCGAACACCGGGCGGCTGGCGCGCACGACCCTGTGCTCGCCCACGACCTGCGAGACGGTCGCCAAGGACACGCTGTGGTACGACGCCTCGGGCAACACGTACGTGCAACAGCACCGCGACTTTCAGACCGCGGGGACGGGCGTCACGCAGGCCGAGGCGACTGACCGCGTCATGTATTATAACGCCGCCGATCAGCTGGTGGCGGTGGATGCGCGCATCGGCTCGGCGCCGGGCTGGGAGAACTACCTGCACTTCCTGCTGACGTTCGACACGTATCGCTACGATGCGCTCGGTCGGCGCGTCTTCACGCAGTCGCAGCGCCTCTGCCCCTCGTACAACCTCGGCGTGTACCAAGGCGCGGACTTCTTCGTCGAGTGCAACCTGGGCTACGTGCAGCGCACCGTCTGGGACGGCAGTAGGGAGTTGTACGAAGTCCGGATGCCGGACCAGACGCAGCACTGGGAAAAGGACGGGTTTGCCCCCGGCGACACGCTGGGCGTGGTGAACAACAATGCCACCGACAAGATCATCGACCGGGACGCCTTCTACGGCCGCGTCGGCTACCTCTACGGCGGCGCGATCGACAAGCCGCTGGTGATGCTGAGTCAGGACTACGGTGACCGGAACTTCCGGGCGGGCCAGAATCCGAAGCCGTATCGCCGCTTCCAGCCGTTCGCACTGTACCCGCAATGGGACCTGCGTGGCGAGCCGTCGCTCGGCAGCTCCGCCGACGGCGGCATCTCGCGCTGCGAAATGGATGGCTCGGTCAAACGCTGCACCTACGCGATTTCCTGGACGCAGGTGTGGGCGCCCAACGGGAAGCAGATCGATCCCTTGGTCCGCGGCTGGGCCGGGTCACTCTTGCAGGACAAGCGCGAGCCCAATGGGCTGCTCTACCGGCGGAATCGGTATCTCGATCCGGCGACCGGGCGGTTCACGCAGCCGGATCCGATTGGGTTGGCGGGGGGGCTCAATGCCTACGGCTACGCCAAAGGCGATCCGGTCAGTTTCAAAGATCCGTTCGGACTTAAAGTGTGCTTTAGCGACGCGGCCCTTGCAACAGTGGTGAAAGCTGCTACAAACTCAACTTTTAAGCTCGATAAGCAGAATTGCGTGAGACAGGGCTCCGTGAATTCCGCTGGGAACGGTCGCTTCAATGGATTGCGAGCGTCATTTGCACAGTTTGTTTCGTCAGACCAGACATTTACGGTGTCTTTCTCTGGTGACGCCGAGTCAATTCAATTGGACCCACACAGAATCGACATCTACGAAAATGCTGAGGCGCTCGGTTATCCCACGGGCGAGTTCGGGAAGTGCGACGGCGGCCGGAGCAGCTTCATGTTTGAGCAAGTCTTCGTTCACGAAATGCGCCACCATGAGCTTGTTCGAGACGGCGGCTCACTTCGCGGGGGGGCTGCGGAGGAAAGACGAGCCATTGAGACTGGCGACAACGAGTTCAATCGCGCAATTGGGCATCGTACACGCTGCAGGCATGCAAACTGACGCTAACTCCAATTTGTCTACATGCACCACATTCAATATCGCCGCTCCAGTGGCCTGTTCCGATGCATCACTCTCGTAACTCTGCTTGCGAGTTGCTCACGGGGCCAGCCTGATCGCAGGCATCGGGAACCAGACTTTCAGTCAGAAGAACTGACTACGCAAAAGATCAGCTCCTGTGCGGAGGTACCGGTCGATACCGCTAAATGGGCAAGGGCTGTTACTCGCGACAGCTATGTGTCGCTCCTGCTGCCCGCGTGGACTTCTGTTGACACATCCACGCGGTACCAAGTGTGGTCGCTCGAAGCGCGGCGGGAGGCGAATGCGACTACAGTTGCGTATCGTCGTATCGCTGATCGCGACCGTGTTTCCACGCTGCCCGCAAATTTGGATAGCTCGCAAACTGTCAGCGGGTGCGCGACACAATCCGATCACGGCATGCAGAGCTTCGTTCATTTCGCACGTGCGAGCACGCATCTTGGTGGTCAGACGATCGTAGAAATCTTCACTCGAGTCGGTCGCGCCGACACGCTAGCTCAGTTCATAGTCGGCGCGGCGGATAGCACGAAAAACGATGAGTATTTGCAGATCGCGCGCTCAATACGGCGCATAGCGCCTCGCTGAGGCGCATGGAGTTGACGTCGCCGAGAGAGTTGGGGGCGTCGAAACAAGCGAACGCTCGTGGTATGTTCGCGGTCTGCACCCCTGCTGGGGGGACCACGAATATACCACGGGAGTTCCCCATTTACGACCTGCCTTGGCTTTCCCGGGGTTTAGCTGTCCCCGGTTCCGTGGACACGTGGCTAAGCTGCTGCTTGTTCGAAGTCTATTGGGCTGAGGTAGCCCATCGTGGAGTGCCTCCGGATCGGATTGTAGAAGCGTTCCAGGAAGTCGAAGACGTCGGCCCATGCGGCATCGCGTGTCGCATACTGCTTCCGCGCGGTGCGTTCGGTTTTGAGCGTCGTGAAGAAACTCTCCGTCACGGCGTTGTCCCAGATGTTGCCAGCGCGACTCATGTTGCACCCATCCGCTCCACGTGGAACGCGAGTCGATGCGCCAGCCCTTTGGCCTCACTCAGCCCAAGCGTCATCGCAAGCTTCGCCAACCGATGCGCGTCCTCCCACGCCTCCTCCCGCACCAACCGCTCCGCCATGAGCAACGCCGCCAGCGCGTCCACCTGCGCGGCCGGCAGCGTCTCCCACGTTACACCAGGAAACAACAGCCGCGTGTCATATCGCCCCCACATCTCCAGCACGATCCGCCGATGCGCATCCGCATACGGATTCGCGCCGCCGCCGAGTCCCATATTCGCGCCATGCCAGCGCCACAGGTAACCAACGCCAGCGTCATACACAAACTTTGCACGCAAAGCCAAGCGCGACCACAGATGATAGTCGTGGCCCTTCGGAAAGGCGTCGTCGTACCAACCGGCGCGTGCGTATGCGCGCATGCTGATCAGTGAGCCGCCATCGGCGATCACGTTGCGCTGAAAGAGCGCAGCGACCAGTGCTTCAGGTCGTGCGGACCAGTCCTCACCGGTGTTCTGACTCTGCGGCTGAAGCTGCGCGTTGCAGACCAGCATGTCACCGTGAATCACATCCGCATCCGGCACGCGCTTCAGCATCGCAATGCGATTGCGCACGACGCTCGGCGCCAGCACATCATCATCGCCAACCCAGACGACGAACGGAGTGCCGACAACGGCCAGCGCCTGATTGCGATTTGACGGCGCGCCGGCGTGCGCATTCGACACCAGCCGCACGCCGTTGGCTGACAAGCTGCGTACCATCTCCGCGGTGCCATCGGTCGAGCCGTCATCAGCCACGATCACAGCGCAGTGCGGATAGTCCTGCGCCAGGCAGCTGACGATTGTTTCGCGCAGATATCCGGCGCGATTCCAGGTCGGAATGATCAGCGACACCGGCGGCGGTTCAAATACAACGCGCGTGTCTGACGCGACACTCCGCGCTGTCGCCGCCGCATTGGCGACAGCCGATTGTGGCGCACCTGCTGCGAGTCGATTCATCTGTACCGCGCGCGCTGGC
>JANMWU010000638.1:0-5973 GCA_031380785.1 Gemmatimonadaceae bacterium | reverse complement strand
CGACAAGGCCATCGAGTATGGTGAGCGCGCCACGGCCATTCAGCTCGATCCAGCCACGCTCGGCACCGTCAGCACGGCATACGCCATGCGCGGCGACAGCGTGCAGGCCGCGAGCTACGCGAAGGCGATGTCAGTCAGCGCCCTGAAGCAGCCGGGCGCAATTCATCGCGCGTGGGGCCTGTTCCTGCTCGATCATGGAACGGTTCAGGATCGTCGCACCGTGCTGGCACGCGCCCAGGCAGACCTGCGCGTTCGCCGTGATGTTTACGGACACGATCTGGTGGCGTGGGCACTTTATCGCAACGGTCAGCTGGCCGCGGCGAAGAGTGAGATGGCGCTGGCTTTGTCACGGGGAACGCAGGATGTGATGCTGACGGCGCATGCAAAGGCGATTGGTGTGATTGCTGCGCCGGCGCCGGTTGCGTCAGCGAACTGACGCCTGGAGTGATGGCCGGTCTCGTGCTGCTGGCGGCGGCCTACACGCTGCATCACCGCCGCATCGACGCAGCTGTGTGATGTGCGTTCAGATCGGCGGCGTGCGCATCGCGTCACCGAGCGCCGTAATGCCTCGCGTGCGCAGCGGTGCGGCGCGGCTCCGCGTGAGGTAGCGTCGCAGCAGACCGAGCACCGCCAGATCCAGCGCGCAATAGAACGCGCCGGCGGCAAATGGCGGATTTGCTGCCGAGATGTGTGCAAACGGCACGTGCGGCGCCCAGCCCCAGGCGTGAATTGCAGTGCCGTACAGCTCGAGCGCGAGTGCCAGGACGAACATCACTGCGTACAACGAGCGTGACGGGCCGCGCAGCAGGAGATACGCAAACAGGGCAAACAGCACGACGCCGAGGCGATCAGTGTCGGCCATCCACACCCGGAGCGCCCATGCCGTCGCAAGTAACACTACCGCGGCGATGATCGTTCGCGCGTGCCGCATCAGACGCTGATCGATGAGCACGCCGAGCGTCATGACGAGCGCGTGACCTGGGGGCACGAAAACCGGGACGGCGTGGAAGCGGTATTCGTAAAGGCCGAGCATCGGTGACATGCTGATCTCGCCGAGCGCCGAGATCGTGGTGGCGAGGAGCAGCGCGATGCGCTCCTCGCGCCGACCCTCTCTGGCACACCAGAGCAGCAACGCAATGGCCCACAGGTTCGTCAGCTGCTGCCCGGCAAAACCGAAGCGCGCCTCCAGCCACAGGCCAGCGCCGATCAGCAGAACGATGTGGAAGGCGATCGCATGCGCGCGCCGGTCATCGAGATGCGCCCACAGGCGCAGGGGGTTGCGCGAAGTCTCCGAGGTACCGCGGCTGACACGTGCAAGGAGTGGCATGCCAGGATCGATGATGGCGCTGTTCGGCCGACGCGCCGAAGGCAAGCGGGCGACGGGATGGCAGTCAAGCTGGATACGACACAGGCCAGTTGCTGGATCGACCGGTGCCCGTAAGCCGCTGCGTCTCGCAACCTCACAACCAGCTGACTAGCTTCCGCGAGACATAGACCGGGGTGCCCCGCGCCGCTTCTGGCACGAGGCTGAGAGAGTCCCGCCGAACCTGATCCGGATCATACCGGCGTAGGGAGTCACGTATGAATCGTCACGCCGTCGCGGCAGTAGCCGCGCTCGGGCTCGCAGCGGGCAACATTGCCGCGCAGCGCCCAACCGACACCACCACCCGAACCGTCGACACCGCCCGCGCCGCCGCGCTGGAGGGCGTGATCGTGCGCGCCGTTCGCGCCAACGGCACCGCGCCGATCGCGCAGACCACGGTCGACGCTCGCACCATTCAACGCCGCAGCTTCGCGCAGGAAGTACCGCTGATGCTGCAAGGCACAGCACCGTCAGTCACGGCACACGCCGAGTCCGGGACGAACTGGGGCTACAGCTACATCCGGCTGCGCGGCATCGATCAGTCGCGCATCAATCTTTCGATCGACGGCATTCCGCTCAACGATCCAGAGGATCAGGTCTTTTATTTCGCGAATCTTGCCGACCTTTCGTCGAGCATTCAGTCGGTGCAGGTGCAGCGCGGCGTCGGCACCACCGGCACCGGCACCGCGTCGTTCGCCGGATCGATCAACTTCGAAACCAAGCCGGTGTTCGGCACGCCGCGTTTCGCGGCGACGGAGTTGCAGCTCGGCTCGTACGGTGCGCAGCGCGTGATGGTGGAAGGAAACTCCGGTATGTCACCTGGCGGCTTCGCCTCATCGATCCGGCTCTCGGCATTGCGCACCAACAGCCCGCGACGGCACGCCGGTATCGAAGGAATTTCGGGACTGGCGCAGGTTGGGTGGCTTGGCAGTCGGGATCTGGTGAAACTGATGGTGCTGGCCGGACGATTGCGCGACACACTCTCGTATCTCGCGGTGCCGGTGGATGCACTGCGGCGCGATCGCAGCATCAATCCGCTGTCACCCGACGAACTCGATGGTTTCAGTCAGAACCTCGTCTCGCTCTCGCATACACACCAGCTCACGCCAGACGCGCAGTTCGCCACAACGCTCTACCGCATTGGTGCCAATGGCAACTATGACGTGCGCTTTGACAGCACGACGGTGGCGAACTACGGGCTCGATTTCAGCTGGTACGGACTCACCAGTGCAGTGAACGTCAGGCGTGGTGCGCTGGGTGTGAACGCGGGCGTGAATGCGAACACCTACCAACGCGATCATCTGGCCTATGTACGGCCCGATCTTACAAACCCAACCTATCGCAACACTGGCCACAAACAGGACGCCAGCGCATTTGCGAAATTTTCGCTGGCCCAACGCTCGCTCACCTGGTTCGCCGACCTGCAGCTTCGTCACGCGACCTTCCGCTACGCGCCTGACAAGGCGGCTGGTTTCGGGTCATTGGAGCCGACGATCTCGTGGACGTTCTTCAACCCGAAGGTTGGCGTCACGTGGGCTGTGCGGCCTGCGACTGAGCTCTTTGTCTCGGTGGGCCGCACGACGCGCGAACCGACGCGCAGTGATCTCCTGGCCGGCAATGACGATGTGTCGCGCGCCACGCTTGATGATCTGGGCGGTCTTCAGCACCTCCGGCCGGAGAGCGTCCTCAGCACCGAATTCGGTATGCGATGGCATAGCGACAACGTGCGCGTTGAACTGAACGCGTTCCGCATGGACTTCAGTAACGAAATTGCGCGCATCGGCGCGTTGTCGGCGCTGGGGGCCGAGTTGCGCAGCAATGTCGGTGCAAGCGTGAGGCAGGGCGTCGAGCTTGACCTGCGCTGGAAGCCGGCGCCAACCCTGGCGCTGACGACTGTCGGTGCGCTGAGCCGGAATCGCATTCGCGAATTCACCGACTCGAGTGGTGCTGCACCGGTTGTGCGACGCGACGTGCCGCCACTGCTCTCACCTGGTGTTACCGGCACGCAACGCGTCGACTGGCGCGCGGCGCGCTGGCTCGACCTCGGCCTCGAAGCGCGCTACCACGGCATGAGCTACCTGCGCAACGATGGTAACAAAGCGTTCACATTGCCGTCGTACGTCATGCTCGACGCGATGTTGCGGGTACCGTTCGGCAGCAATGACGTTTCGATCCGCGGCGCAAACCTCGCCAACTCGAAACAGTTTGCGAGCGGCTACGAGTCGGTCGGCGTGCCGAACTATTTCATCCTGCCACCGCGCTCGGTATTCGTCACGGTGCGCATCGCCACGCACTGACAGTGTCTCAGGGCACTGCGGATCGTGGCGCGTCCATCAGCTGACGCGTGAAGTACGTGTATTCGAGCGCATTGGTATGCGCCCGCTGCTCGATGTTCGCGCCCGATCCGTGGCCGCCTTCAATCACTTCGTAGAACAGATATGGCAGGTTCATCGCGCTCATCGTCGCAGCGAACTTGCGCGCGTGCTGTGGCCCCACCCGATCGTCCTTGGTGGTGGTCCAGATCAAGGGCTGCGGGTACGTCACGCCAGGCTTGAGATTGTGCAGCGGTGAAATCGATGCGAGGAAGGCGCGCTCCGCCGGCACCGTCACGCTGCCGTATTCGCCGGCCCAGCTGGCGCCGGCCGCGATCTGTTCGAAACGCAGCATGTCGAGCAGCGGTACCTGAATGTCCACCGCATTCCAGAGCTCAGGGTGCTGCGTCAGTTCCACACCCATCAGCAGCCCGCCATTCGAACCGCCCTGAATGCCGAGCTTCTTCGGCGTTGTGATTCCGCGCGTGATGAGATCCTGCGCCACGGCAGCGAAGTCGTCGTAGATGACCTGCCTCTTCGTCTTCAGGCCCGCCTCATGCCACGCGGGACCGAATTCGCCGCCACCGCGGATATTCGCAACCACGTACACGCCACCTTTCTCGACCCAAAGCTTGCCTGCGTCGGCGTCGTAGTTCGGAGTCAGCGAGACCTCAAAGCCACCGTACGCGTAGAGAATCGTCGGATTAGTGCCGTCCAGCTTCATGCCTTTGGGATGCATGATGAAGTACGGAACCTTGGTGCCGTCCTTTGACGTCGCCTCGAATTGTTCCACTTCACTGCGTGACGCGTCGAAGCGCGGTGCGATCGATTTCACCGTGACTGCCGTTGCGTGCGCCGCGTCGGCCAGCCAGATGCTGCTCGGCGTGAGATAGCCCGTCACACCGACGAATGCACGATTGCTTTTGGGATCTGCGCTCACAACATCGGTGGCGACGTTCTCGGGCAGTGCGATCGGTGCGCGACTCCATCCGCCAGCGGGGGTGCGCGTGAACGACAGCACTCTGCCTTTCACGTTGTCCGTGATCGAAACCAGCAACCGGTTGTTGGTCGCCGAGGCGTTCTGCACCGCCTCGCGCGGACCGGGCTCGAAGATCGCCGTCGGCGCCAGGTGGCCCGGATCACGCAGAGCTGCAGCGGCGTCAAACGCCGCCAGCCCGCCAGCTTTGATTGTCGTTGCGCCAGCGGTCCAGTCTTCCGACAGCCGTACGATCGCCTGCCCGCCGGTGAGTTCCACCAGCGACGATTTGAGCGGAAGACTCAGTCGCGCCACATCATGCGCGCGCACGATGTAGTGCTCGGCCTCGAAGAAGCTGGTCGAGCGATTGATCACACTCATGCGAGCGCCACTCGCATCCACCAGCGTTGACGGACGCACGCTCACATCGCCCGGCTTTCCGCGAAACACTTCCGTCGCCGCCGGCAGCGCCTGTCCACGCACCAGCCGCTTCACGACAAACGAATATCCAGATGCCGTCATCTCTCCTGGCTTCCATTCACGCGACACCAGCAGCGTATCGGCGCTGACCCACGCCACCGATTGCTTGCCCTTGGGCAGCGTGAAGCCGCCGCTGACGAACCGTCGCGCCACGACATCAAACTCGCGAATGGTCGTCGCGTCCTCACCACCGTCCGAAAGCGACAGGAGGCAGAACCGCTCCTCAGGCCGGAGGCAGTCGGCGCCATGCCACACCCAGTTCGCCTTTTCTCTCGTCGACAGCGCGTCGAGATCGAGCACCTGCACCCACGTCGGTGACGCGGTGCGATAGCTGGTGAGCGATGTCTTGCGCCAGATCCCGCGTACGTGAGTGGAGTCCTGCCAGAAGTTGTAGAGCGCTCCACCGATGAATCGTGGGTACGGAATGCGATCACGGGCCCGCGCCATGGACAGGGCGGTAGCGTGAATGCCGGCATAGCGCGGGTCCTGTTCCAGCACGGCGCTGGTCTTCGCGTTTTCCTGGCGGACCCACGTCATCGCGCGCTCGCCGTTCACGTCCTCGAGCCAGCGGAACGGATCGGGGACAGAGTCGGGCCGGACCTGCTGCGCGGTCGACGCACGCGCGGTAGTGAGAGCCAGCGAAACGAGCAGCGCGAGACGACGCATTGGCACCGTGATTGAGGACGACCGCTCGGAGGGCGGCGGCACAGCAGGATGGGGCGGACGATCGGTTGCCGTCACCGGCGTTACAGTTACCGGGCGCCGCACTCGCGCGAAAGCCCTCGCAAGGCACTGGACGCACACGCCGTGCCCAACCGTTCTCTCCTTCGTTCAGGAGTCTG
>JANMWU010000626.1:0-5312 GCA_031380785.1 Gemmatimonadaceae bacterium | reverse complement strand
AGTGTCAGTCGCCGCGATTTCGTGCGCGTCAGCCTTGTCGTTGGCGGTGGGCTGATGGTCTCGGTCTATGGATGTGGTCCGAACGGCGAGCTTCCGGCGGCGAGCGCTGCGAACGGGATCGCGTTCCAGCCAAACGCATTCGTGCGCATCGACACCGACGGCAAGGTCATCGTGACCGCGAAGCATCTGGAGATGGGTCAGGGCGCCTACACTGGTCTCGCCACGCTGATTGCCGAGGAACTGGACGCTGACTGGCGCATGGTGTCGGTGGAGGGAGCCGGTGCCGATGATAAGAAGTACGGCAATTCGGCGATGGGCGGGATGCAGGGCACCGGCGGTTCGAGTGCGATTGCCAATTCATTTGAGCAGCATCGCAAAGCCGGAGCGACAGCGCGGGCTCTGTTGCTGGCAGCGGCGGCCAAACAGTGGAGCGTCCCTGCGTCAGAATTGACAACCGAGCCTGGCGCCGTGCTGCATGCCGCGAGCAAGCGTCGCGCTGAATACGGCACGTTGGTGAGCAGCGCGGCATCGCTGCCGGTCCCCGACACAGTTCCGCTCAAGGATCCGAAGAACTTCCGCTATATCGGCAGGGAAAATGTGACGCCGCGGGTTGATGCACGCGCGAAGAGCAATGGCACTGCGCAGTTCACGCAGGATGTAAAACTGCCCGGCATGCTCACGGCGCTGGTCGCACATTCGCCTCGCTTTGGCGGCAAAGTGAAGTCATTCGACGCGACGAAAGCAAAAGCGATCGTCGGCGTGGTTGATGTGGTGCAGATCCCGACCGGTGTGGCGGTGCTTGGCCAGCATTTCTGGGCGGCGAAGCAGGGGCGTGACGCGCTCAGCGTGGTGTGGGACGACACGCACGCCGTCGCACTGGGAAGCCGCGAAATCATGGCCCAGTACCGCGGTCTCGCAGAGCAGGCTGGCGTCGAAATCCGCCACGATGGTGACGCACCGAAGGCGCTTCAATCGGCGGCCAGAGTGGTGTCAGCGATTTACGAGTTTCCGTATCTCGCGCATGCATCGATGGAGCCACTCAACTGCGTCATCGATCTCAGGTCGGATAACGCCACGGTCTGGAACGGCAATCAGTTCCCGACCACCGATCGCGCCAACGTGGCGAAGGCTGTCGGCCTGCCGGCGGAGAAGATCACGATGAACACCGTGTTCGCCGGCGGCAGTTTTGGCCGGCGCGCGAATCCGATCTCGGACTACGTGGTGGAGGCCGCGACGATTGCGAAAGCGATCAGCGGTCGTGCACCCGTGAAGCTGGTATGGACGCGCGAGGATGACACGGCGGCGGGATACTTTCGGCCGGCGGTGTTGCACAGCATGCAGGGCGGAATCGACGCATCGGGGAAGGCTGTCGCATGGTGGCAGCGTTCAGTGGGCCAGTCGATTCTCGATGGTACCATGTTCGCGCCGAAGGATGGCAAGGATCCGTCGCTTTACGAAGGCGCGGCGGACCACAAGTACGCGATCCCGAACGTCTTTCTCGACGCACACTTTCCGAAGCCGGGAATTCCGGCGCAGTGGTGGCGTTCGGTAGGCAATACTCACACGGCATTCGCTGTGGAGATGTTCCTCGATGAAATGGCGAAGGCAGCGGCCAAGGATCCGGTGGAATTCCGTCGGGCGATGCTGACGGCAGAACCACGTCGACTGGGCGTGCTCAATCTCGCGGCGGAAAAATCCGGTTGGGGAACACCGTTACCGACGGGACATGCCCGTGGCGTGGCGGTGCATCAGTCGTTCGGCACGTATGTCGCGCAGGTGGCGGAGGTTTCGTTGGTGAACAAGGTGCCGCGCGTGCACAAGGTGACGTGCGCCGTGGACTGCGGCATCGTCGTGAATCCCGACGTCGTGCGCTCGCAGATGGAAGGCGCGATTGCGTTCGGACTTGGTGCCGCGCTGTTCGGCCGGATCGATATCGAAGCGGGACGGGTCATGACAACCAACTTCGATCGCTACCGCGTGCTGCGACACAACGAGATGCCACTGGTGGAGGTGCACATCGTGTCGTCCAGCGAGCCGCCGACCGGCGTGGGCGAACCGGGCACTCCGCCAATTGGTCCGGCGGTGGCAAATGCATTGCTGGCGCTGACGGGCAAGCCGACGCGCAAGCTTCCGTTGGTGGGATAGTGCGTCGCGCTGGGTGATGCGCCGGTTGGGCGTTGTGTTAGCGTGAGGGCATACCATCAAGCCCTGGGGACGCACATGACTGTCCGATCGCGCATCATCAGCCCGGCTCGTTCGTTGGCGTCGCTCGCAGCAATCGTACTGCTGCTCGGCGCCACTCCGCCGGCACGTCGTGCTGCACATCCCAAGCCGGCGAAGCATCGCCTGATGCCATCGCCCACCACGGTGGCCGTCGGCTACTACTGGGCCGAGGCGAAACCGGTGCTGCACATCGCGTCCGGCGATGAACTCACCGTCGGCACGCTGATCACATCCACCGCGCCAAGACTCGAAGGCGCGGGCGTGAAGCCTGAGGATGTGGAGCCGGCGTTGCGTGCCATCGTCGACAGCGTGAAAGACAAAGGTCCGGGCGGTCATATCCTCACCGGTCCGGTATACGTCGACGGCGCTGAGATCGGCGACGTTCTCGAAGTGCGCATCAGGAAGGTGGAGCTCGCAATTCCGTATGCGTACAATGCGTTCGGGCCAACCAGCGGCTTCTTGCCTGAAGATTTTCCCACGCGCAAAATGCGCATCATTCCGCTCGATGTAAAGGCGATGATGGCGCGCTGGGCGCCGGGCATCGACATCCCGCTGCATCCGTTCTTCGGCAGCATCGGCGTTGCGCCGCCGGCCGCGATGGGTCGTATCAGCAGTGCGCCGCCGAACCTGCATGCGGGCAACCTGGACAACAAGGAACTGGTCGCCGGCACTACACTTTTCATTCCGGTGCATGTGCCGGGGGCGCTGATCGCATTCGGCGACGGTCATGCCGGTCAGGGCGACGGTGAAGTCGATATCACGGCACTCGAAACATCGCTCGTCGGCACGTTCGACATCATCGTACGGAAAGACCTGAAGCTCACATGGCCGCGCGCGGAAACACCAACGCACTGGATTGCGATGGGGATGGACAAGGATCTCGTGGTCGCCACCAAAATGGCACTGCGCAACGCGATCGAGTTTCTGGTGGCGGAAAAGTCGATGACCCGGGAAGATGCGTACATGCTTGCCAGTGTCGCGTGCGACGTGCGCATCACGCAGCTGGTGGATGGGAACGTGGGGGCGCATGTGATGATTCCGAAGGCGATCTTCGGTTCACCGCGATGACACGGGTTCTCGCGAGCGTGGCGTGCGTTGCAGTGCTCACTGCCTGCTCCCGCGACGCGGCGGTGCCGGCGACATCATCGGCGGTGGTGGCTGCACCCGCGTCGCCTGACGACTGGCAGGTCACCGGTGGTGAACCCGGGAACACGCACTTCTCCGCACTCGACCAGATCACGCGCGCAAATGTGAAGCAGCTCAAGGTGGCGTGGACGTTTCACACCGGTGACTCGCTGCCTGCGCGATCAGAGATTCAGGCCACGCCGATCATCGTCGCAGGTGTGATGTACACGACCACTCCGGCGCTCACGGTTGTGGCGCTGCGCGCCGACAGCGGCACGCTGCTGTGGAAGTTCGACCCCTTCAGCGGACGCACGCGCGAAGTGCACGCCAATCGCGGCGTGGTATACTGGACCGACGGCACACAGAAGCGCATCCTCTTCACCGCCGCGCGCCGTTTGTACGCCCTTGATGCGGCCACCGGAAAAGCGATTCCGACATTCGGCGACTCCGGTTGGGTGGACCTCGGTCTCGGACTCGGCCGCGACGTTGGCAATGTCTTTATCCTCGCCACCAGTCCGGGCGTCATCTACAAGGACCTGCTGATTCAGGGCACACGCGTTGGTGAAGGCGAAGGCTCCGCGCCTGGACACGTGCGCGCGTATGATGTGCACACAGGCAAAGTGAAATGGACCTTTCACACGATTCCGCAGCCCGGCGAGGAAGGCTACGACACGTGGCCCGTAGATGCGTGGAAGACCGTTGGTGGCGCGAATTCGTGGGCCGGCATGAGCGTCGATGTCGCGCGTGGCCTCGTGTATGTGCCAACCGGCTCCGCGACGCCTGACTTCTATGGCGGCAATCGTGTGGGTCAGACGCTGTATGCAAACTCGCTGCTGGCGATCGATGCCGCGACCGGCAAAAAGAAGTGGCATTTCCAGACCGTGCATCATGACATCTGGGATCGCGATCTGCCGACGGCGCCGAACCTGATCACCGTCAATCACAACGGCGCACGCGTCGACGCCGTGGCGCAGATCACCAAGACGGGCTTCGTCTTTCTTTTCGATCGCCAGACCGGCGCGCCAGTCTTTCCAGTTGAAGAACGCAAGGTGCCGGCGTCTGATCTTCCGGGCGAAGCGGCGTGGGCGACACAACCGTTTCCGACCAAACCGGTGCCGTTCGCGCGTCAGGTCATCGGTGAGGCTGATCTCAGCACACTGTCCCCCGCATCACACGCAGCGGTGCTGGCGCGATTCCGCACCCTTCGCAACGACGGACTCTTCACGCCGCCAGCCAAGCGTGGGTCGGTGGTAATTCCTGGCTTCGACGGCGGCGGTGAATGGGGCGGTGCAGCGATTGATCGTGACAGCGGTGTGTTGTACGTCAACGCCAGCGATGTGCCCTGGATCGCGGCGATGCGCGACACGGCGAGCCTTGGCAGTTCAACCGGCGTACCGCGCGCCGGCCCAGCGGTATTTGCTGCCGCGTGCGCCGGATGTCACAAGGCGGGTCGGAAAGGCGACGGCGATCGCGTTCCGTCGCTGATCGGCATCGCGACGCGGCGCACGTCGGAAGAAATTCGCGGCACGCTCGAACGTGGCAAAGGCTTCATGCCGTCGTTCGCGTCGCTGAGAGAGCCGGAGAAACAGGCCATTATTGCGTATCTGTTGGGCCGACCGGCGCCGGTGTTGACCGCCGATGATTCGCCGCACGCCGCAGAACTCGCCGTATCGCGCGGCAAGGCGGCACAGTCGCCGTATGAATTCGCTGGCTACGAGCGTTGGAAAGGCCCCGATGGCTATCCGGCTGTCAAGCCGCCGTGGGGGACACTCAGCGCGATCGATATGAACAGCGGCGAATACCGCTGGCGCATTCCACTCGGCGTGCACCCGGAGCTCGATGCGCGAGGCGTGAAGGGCACCGGCACCGAGCAATACGGTGGACCGATCGTGACCGCGGGCGGCCTCGTCTTCATCGCGGCAACGCAGGACAATCACATCCGGGCGTTCGACAAATCGAGTGGC
>JANMWU010000602.1:0-3143 GCA_031380785.1 Gemmatimonadaceae bacterium | reverse complement strand
TGGCCAGCTGAAAGATTTCTCAGCGCAGGTTGATTCAGCGCTGCCAATCGCCGCCGATCTGCGCCCGCTGGCGGACTCGATCTGGCGCAGCTTTCTCGAACCCACGCCGCTGGACACACTGAACACACTCTGGCTGGTGCTCGATCCGGAAACAATCCGCGTCGTGCCGCTGAGTGGCGTCGGCCCGAGCTTCCGCACCGCGATCGTCGTGTACGCACGGCCGCGTGTGATCGCCGGCGCGAAACCCGCCGCCATCGATCGCGCGTTGCCGACACTCAGCCTCGGTCAGAATCCCGGTGGATTCGTGGTGCCGGTGTCGGTCGAGCTGCCGTTCGACGAAGTGAACAGGCGCGCGACCGAGTTGCTGGTCGCCGAGACAGCGAACACCAGCGAGAAGGTCGACAGCGTACACGTGAAAGCGAGTGGCGACAGCGTGCGCATCGTGCTCGATGTGAGTGGCTCACTGCGCGGCCGACTTACGCTCATGTCGCGACTGCGCTGGGATGCGGCCGCGCGCGAGTTGCGCCTCGATGATCTCGACTGGAGCCTCGAAAGTCGCGGTGCGATGTCACGAATGAAGGCCACACTTGCAGCACCGCTGATCGGCCGCGCCATCCGCAAGGCAACGATGGGCGGTCGCGTGCCACTCGGCGCACAACTCGACTCCGTGCGCACGCAGATGCTCCAACTCCTCAATCGCACCGTTTCGCCGGGCGTTGTGCTCGGCGGCAGCATCACCACACTGCAAGTCGAAAGCGTCGGGACGAGCGAAACAGCGTTCGTCGTCAAAGCACGCCTGCTCGGTCAGGCGAACGTCTGGATTCAATAGCTGCGCGCTATCAGCAGGCGCGCACTATTATCGAGCTTACACGAAAGCAGAAGTCAGAAGCGCCGCGCCAGTCGTGCGGGAAGGCCGTCCTTCGGCCGCAGTGTGATGATCGGTTCGAGAGCAGGATCAGGCCCGTCCACCAGCACGCGCCAGCGCCTTGCGAGCGTCGCCAGCACGATCATCGCTTCCATCCACGCGAACTGTTCACCGACGCAGATGCGCGTGCCGGCGCCGAACGGGAAGTACGCCATTTTCGGCCGCGCCGCCATAGCCGCCGCGTCGAACCATCGTTCGGGCAGAAACTTGTCCGGTTCAGGCCACCAGCGCGGATCGCGATGCACGATGAATTGCGGACACAGGAACAACGTGCGCGCCGGGAAATCGAATCCGCCGACTGAATACGGTTCCATCGCGCGGCGACCGACGATGTACGCCGGTGGATAGAGCCGCATCGATTCCGCTACGATCGCGCGCGTCATCGGCAGCTGCGGCAGGTCGTCCATCGTCGGCAGTCGATCACCCAGCACACGGTCCACTTCCTCATGCAACCCACGCTCGGCATCGGGCGAACGCGCCAGCAGCAGCCACGTCCAGCTCAGCGCATTCGCCGTCGTCTCATGACCGGCGATGAAAAGCGTGATCGCTTCATCTCGCAGCTGCTGGTCGGACATGCCGGTGCCATCGCCTTCGGTGTCGGTCGCATGCAGCAGCATCGACAGCAGGTCGCCGGTGTCCTCGCCGCTCGCGCGTCGCTCGCCAATGATGCGATCGATGGTCGCATCCATGCGCTTCTTGCCGGCAAGAAACCGGCGCTTTTTCGCGCTCGGAATCAGATCCAGCAACGGTGTCAGCGGACCGTAGCCGAGCGTGAATGACTCGAACACGTCGTCCATCGCGCTGCCGATTTCGGTGCTTTCGCTTCCTACGTCGGCATTGAAGAGCGTGGCGGCCACGATGTCGAGCGTGATCATCATCATGGCGCGATTGGCGTCGAGCAGCTGGCCGTCGTGCCACGTTGCCTGGCGCGCCATCGCCGCACCCGTCATGGCGCCGGCGTAGGCCGCGATGCGTGCGCGATGGAATGCCGGCTGCACCAGGCGCCGCTGGCGGAGATGCGCTTCGCCTTCGGACGTCAGCAGCCCCTCGCCGATCAGCACCTTCGCGCGCTCCAGCCCCTGACCTTTGCGGAAGATGCGCTGGTGCGTCACCAGCACATCGCGTATGTCGTCGGGACTGGTGAGCAGCACGATCCGCTGCTTGCCGAGCGTCACTGACGACACATCGCCGAACTCTTTCGCCATCGTGCGCAGCAACTCAATCCGCTCGCGCGACATGCGCAGGATCATGTCGCCGGGAAATCGAGCCTTCGGGCCGGGCGGTGAAGCAGGGGCAAGCGCGGGCATGCGATCCTTGTCGATTCGTATTCCGAACAGTACTGCTGACGCGGATCCGGCGCGATTGTTATGCTCTGCGTCGCGGAGGATTCTGAGACCAGACAGCCGCGTTCGTTCCCGACCGACATTCCACGACCTCCGATGACGCAGCCGCCACCAGCCTCACCACCCTGTCTGCTCGGCCTGCCGTACGATGCCAGCTCGTCATTCCTGCGTGGCGCCGCCGAAGCTCCGGCGCTGATACGCGCGGCCTTTCGTTCACAGTCGTCGAACAGCTGGACCGAGAGCCTGATCGATCTGTCCACGCCGGGAATCATCGCAGACGCTGGCGACATGGCGCTACCCGCCGACGCGAGCGCTCGTGCCATGATCGAGGCCGGAGTGCGCGCGATTCTCGATCGCGGCGCGCGTCCGATTCTGCTCGGCGGCGATCATTCAGTCACGTACCCGATACTGCGTGCCGTCGGTCCGCAGTATCCGCTGCTGACGATCGTGCACATCGACGCGCATGGGGATCTGTATGACGAATTTGAGGGCGATCGCTATTCGCACGCGTGCCCGTTTGCTCGCATCATGGAAGAAAAGCTTGCGACCCGGCTGGTGCAGGTTGGCATACGAACCCTGTCCGCACACCAGCGCGCGCAGGCCGAGCGTTTTGGTGTGGAGATCATCGATATGCGAGCGTGGGCGGCAGGTGTCAGGCCGGTCGTGGCCGGACCGACCTACGTCTCGGTGGATCTCGATGGACTCGATCCCGCTTTTGCGCCAGGCGTCGGCCACTGGGAGCCAGGTGGACTGAGCGTGCGCGACGTGCTCGGCATCATTCAGGCAATTCCGGGCCGGATCGTGGGTGCGGATGTGGTGGAGTTCAATCCGGTGCGTGATCAGGCGGGCATGACGGCGATGGTTGCGGCCAAGAT
>JANMWU010000572.1:0-2677 GCA_031380785.1 Gemmatimonadaceae bacterium | reverse complement strand
GCCGCGAGCAGATCCTCGATCTCGAATGTCGGACAGTCGTCCGGCGCGAGCTCATCACTCCTGATCCACGCGCGCAACGTTGCCAGCGATTCCGGCGACACGCCCATCGCGCCTGGCAACTCGATCAGCCGTGCGACAATGCTGCGCATTGCACTGAAGGGCACCGTGACCGGTGTCGCATCAGTCACCGCTTCGATCACACGCACGCCCTGCAGACACGCTGACTTCTTCACCTCGAACAACAGGCGCGACTTGCCCGTGCCGTCGGGCCCTTGCACCAGAATGCCACTTCCGCGACCAGCGCGTGCATCGAAAAGCGCCGCCATGAGTCGCTTCGATTCGCTCTGCCGACCGATCAGCGGCCCGTGATGCTTTCCCACGCTCTGATAGCTGACCGCCGGCAGCTTCTCAGCAATCCGCCGGCGCAGCAGTTGCGCAGGCAGCGCTGCATCCTTGCCGCCCCCGACTCGACCGATCTCCTCGAGATACGCATCCAGCAGCCGCAATGCATCCACCTTCGCACCCTGCATCGCCATCAACTCGGCACGCGTCAGCGTCGCTTCTTCATTCAGCGTGTCGATGTCCAGCAGCTGTACCGCATATCGATCGGCCAGCACCAGTTCGCCGGCCGACCGAGCCGTCTGTAACGCGCGGATGATCCGCGGACGTATCATCGCGTGCACGCCGACTCGCTGCGCCGTCACCCACGCCGCGAGCTCTTCGGACCACTCCGGGAAATAATCCGGCAGCCATTCGCCTCGCACATCGCCAGTCGGATCTTCCCAGTCACACGACCAGTGACGCGGATCGAGTCGCACACCGTCTTCGCCCGATTCGACGATCAAACCGATTTCGCGTGCCTTGTAGACCGTCTGCCGAAGATTGTGCCGCGCATTCGCCTCGTCCGAGCCCGGCCAGAGCGTATCCATCATCGTCTGCCGCGACGTGATGCGCCCGAGCGGAACGCTGAGCCGGACCAGCATGCCGAAGAGCCGCTCCGCCTCGGCTGTGATGATCTCGTTCCCGATGTCGATCCGCTGCGCCCCAAGGAACTGCACCCGCGCGACACTCCTCGACCGGTCGGACATTGGCCCCCCAACGCATCAGCGCCTGTCTGGCACCCAGATGAAGCCTTCTATCCGACCGCGCCGCCGGACCCACATTGAACCTGATGGCACCGGTCACAGCGGCGTCATCCTGCAGATGCTAGTCGGTTCTCGACACCGAGGGCGAGGCTGGCGATGTCGCGGACACGGCGCGCCCCGGTGACAGCGGGCTCTGGCGTTGTGCATCACGCAAGGCGGCATTGCCTGCGAAGTTGATCAGTACTCCATCTGCCGCAGTATGGCGGTGGTATATACGTAGGTATATTTCTCGGAGTGTCCCGTCGCCCGCTCCTCTGGCTCGGTACGGCCCGCAAGGACGTCCGCGCGTTTCCCCTGCCTGCGAGGCGTCGGGCGGGCCACGAGCTCGATCTTCTTCAGCAGGGCTTCGAGCCCACCGACTGGAAGCCGATGCCGACGATCGGTGACGGCGTGTACGAGCTGCGGATTCGCGCTGACGGTGCGTTCCGCGTCTTCTACGTTACCAAGCGCTCCGAAGGCATTCTGGTGATCCACGCATTTCAGAAGAAGACGCAACAAACGGCGCAACTGGACCTCGATCTCGCAACGAAACGATACCGGCAATACCTCGCCGCCGGGCGGCGCTAAGGAGTCAACATGGCTGTCAAGGTTCACCGCGGAAGTGGAAACGTGTTCGCCGATCTCGGTTTTTCGCCCGACGACGCTGCGAATCTTCAGCTTCGCTCGGAGATGATGATCCAGTTGCGGAAGCGCCTGATAGCGCTGGGCGCAACACAGGCGCAAGCTGCGCGGATGCTTGGCGTGTCTCAACCGCGCGTCAGTGATCTGATGCGTGGGCGAATCGACCGATTCAGCATCGACATGCTTGTCAAGCTGCTCGGAAAGGCCGGTGTCGAGGTTCGCCTGACGACGCGCCGAAGGCCTCAGGCGGCATAACCCGCGTCGATTCCGCCGATGCAGCAGAGCGAAGCGGAGATGGGAGGCGGGTGGCGCCGGCGCCAAGCAGCCGAACTTCCCGCACCGCGCCTAGCTTCAGTCGCATGGTCTCCCTCCTCGACATCATCGGCCCCGTCATGGTCGGGCCCTCGTCCTCCCACACCGCCGGCGCCTGTCGACTCGGCCTCCTTGCCCGCTGCCTCGTGGGAGGCACACCGCAGTCAGCCCGCATTGAGCTGCACGGCTCCTTCGCCCGCACCGGCGAAGGACACGGCACCGACAAGGCCATCGCCGGCGGACTGATGGGATTCCGACCCGATGACGAACGCCTCCGCACCGCCCTCGACATCATGGAGCGCGAGGAACTCGACTACACCTTCGAGAAAACCACCCTCGGCGACGACAACGTCGTGCATCCGAACACGGTGCGCATCACCGTCACCCACAACGACCGCACGGCCGTGATGCAGGGCAGTTCACTCGGCGCGGGACGGGTGCTGGTCACCGAGATCGATGGCTATCCGGTGGAAGTCACGGGCAACCAGCACACCATCGTTTTAGTGGCCGAAGATGTCAAAGGGAGCGTGGCGCGCATCGCGACGCTGCTGGCCGATGCGGAGCTCAACATCGCGACCTTGCGCCTGTCGCGGAAACAG
>JANMWU010000068.1:0-1857 GCA_031380785.1 Gemmatimonadaceae bacterium | reverse complement strand
CAAGGGCTGAACTATCCAACCGATGAAGGTGCAAGCCCTTTCCTCCAAACTCAGGAGTGACTGCTTATCTGCCCACACCGAGTAAGTTCGGAATCTTACAACCTGAGTTCGATGATGCTGTGCCTCATCATCAAACCAAGTCTCTGAGAGTGTTTGAGCAATAAACATCAATTATTAAAATCAGGTATTTCCCAAGTCATTATCAATAAGCTTTGATTATTGATAATGACTTGGAAGTCAAACGTTCATCAATAATTACAAGTAATTAACAATTAATAAGTTATTAAAAGTTCTGAGTATAAATAGACAAATAAAGGTACAAATAGCATTGCAACCCTTATGTAGAATCTCTGATTCTGGTTAAATTAAGATATGTATTAGAAAACCAGAATTAGATAATGGACTTAACCGAACTATTTTGTGAAATAGATGATTTCTGCCAGGATTGGCTGGCAACTTTTTCATCAATATCTTTCCCCGCGAATGGTAATAGCTTGCCAAAACACTGCTGTCTATCACTGAGCGAGGTCATGACTATTTCTATTCATTTCCATCAGTCAAGCTATCGAACATTCAAGGATTATTATCTCAAAAATGTTTGTCAAAACTTAACTGATTATTTCCCAAAATTGGTTAGTTACAATAGAATGGTGGAGTTGATGCCAAATGTTTTGACAGCTTGCTGGGCGGGTGACCCGCCTAGCCGTCTTTATTATCTCAACTCTCGTCAAGGTAAGATGACTGGAATTAGTTTCGACGGGTAGCACAGCTATTCCAGTCTGCCACCCAAAAAGAATTAAAAGAAATAAGGTTTTCAAAGAAACGGCCAAGCTGAGTAAGAGTTCTATGGGATGGTACTTTGGATTCAAGCTTCATTTAATTATCAATGATTGCGGAGAGATATTAAGCTGTAAAATCACACCTGGTAATGTCGATGACCGTATACATTTATCATCAATGACACAGGGAATATCAGGAAAAATATTTGGAGACAAAGGATATATCAAGAAAGAACTATTTGCAGAATTATTACATAAAGGATTGCAGTTAGTTACGCCGCTAAAATCTAATATGAAAAACAAACTTATCTTGATGGATGATAAAATCTTACTTCGGAAACGCTCACTGATTGAAAGCTAGGCGGGTCACCCGCCCAGCACGGTAAATGACCAGCTAAAAAATATTTCTTATTTAGTCCATTCTCGCCATCGGAGCTTGCATAATTTCATACTGAATCTAATTACAGCATTAATTGCTTATACTCATCAACCTAAAAAGCCAAGTTTGAAACTAGATGAACATGCTCAGAATTTCTTTAGTATTGTGCCGATCTAGCTAATTATTTATTTCTTAACTTAACTCAATATTTTTAACCATTAATCATCTTAATGGTAGAGTTTGTCGTGCCAAAATTCACATAAAATTTGCTATTAATCTGGACATGTTGTCCCATCTGAGTTTGATGAGGCTATGCCTCATCGAACTCAGGTTGATAAATTGGGGAGTCTCATCACTATCGGGGGTAACACTTGCGGCGAAAAAGGAATTCAGCCCAAATCTGTCACTCGCATTTGTCTGGCGGAGTTGACTACCCCAAAAACCTAACAATCCGCTGGTTTTATAGACGCGCTGAGAATCGCGAAATTGGGTACCAATTAAATTGTCCAACCGCTGGCGCAATTGAGAATTGTACCAGGTTTCATCGATCCGGTTGAAGATATAGAACACTCGATCGCGAACGCCTGGATTTTGGCGAATTCGCTCCAACATTTCGGTTTCCTCAGTAGTCATGTCCCCAGAGGAAGCGGGTTTGAGTACACAGACTACCGCCGAGGTATCGGGATTTTCGATCTTCGT
>JANMWU010000500.1:0-1663 GCA_031380785.1 Gemmatimonadaceae bacterium | reverse complement strand
GCGCGCCGCGTCGCGCACAGCACTGCGACCGCGGTAGGTGATCTGCTCGCAGACCATCGCGGCGTGCTCCCGACCGTAGCGTTCGTACACGTACTGCAGCACGCGCTCACGCTCGCGATGGGCAAAGTCGATGTCGATGTCGGGTGGTTCACGACGATCTTCGCTGAGGAAACGCTCGAAGAGCAGATCCATGCGGATCGGATCGACGGCCGTGATGCCGAGGCAGTAGCAGACGGCGGAATTGGCGGCCGAACCGCGACCCTGACAGAGAATTCCTTCGCGACGCGAGTAGCGCACGATGTCCCACACGATCAGGAAGTAGCCGGCCATGTCGAGGCGGCGGATCACACCCAGTTCGTGTGCGACCTGCTTTTCCTGTTGCGGCGTGCGGGTATGGCCCCAGCGTTCGGTGGCGCCAGTTTCCACCAGCTGTGCCAGATAGTCGTCTTCACTGACGCCAGGCGGCAACGGAAACTTCGGCAGCGATGGCTTGAGCTGACTGATACGGAACTGACACCGTTCCGCGATCAGGCGCGTGGCGCGCAGGCCGGTTTCGTGACCGAGCCAGCGCTTGTAATGCAGCGCCGTGGATTTGAGATACCACTCGCCGTTGGGACGGAGTCGCGTGCCCATTGCATCCAGCGGGCGACCGTGCCGCAGCGCCGTCAGCGCATCGTGTGCGGCGCGACCCTGACGGGTGGCGTAGTGCGCGTTGTTCGTCACCACCCACGGCACACCGATGCGGCGTGCAATGGGAATCAGCTGACGCACCAGCGCATGTTCCTCAGGCAGACGATGATCCCAGACCTCGATCGCAAAGGCATCGTCGAACAGATCGCGCAGTACACCGGCCATGCGATTGGCTTCAGCGATGTTGCCGGCCGCCAGCGCCTGCGGGATGGCGCCACGCGGACAGCCGCTCAGCGCGTACAGGCCGGCGCTGTGTTGCGTCAGCAGAGCAAGCGGCACTGACGGCGCGCCGCGATCGAGGACATCCATGCGGGCACGGGTGATGAGCGTGCTGAGGTTGCCGTAGCCGGTGCGTGAAGTCGCGAGGAGTGTGAGATGCTGCAGCCTGCCATCCGACTGCACCGTGAGTTCGCTCCCGATGATGCCCGCGATACCGGCGGCGTCGGCGGCCTGTGCGAAACGCACGCTGCCCCCGAGTTCATCGTGATCGGTGAGTGCGATGGCGGATTGTCCGGTGATGACGGCGCGTGCGACGAGTTCTTCGGGAGCGGACGCACCATCGAGCAGCGAGAAGGCGCTGTGACAGTGCAGCTCGACGTAATCGGCGGGGCTCATGCGTGAGACACCCGGCTATATTGGGACGCATGGCTTCCGGACCGTCGCATCGTGATGCGTTGCGCCTGACGCCGGCGTCGCATGAAGCGCTGAAGGCGGACATCCTGTCGGCAGCCGATACGATGTCGGGCGAGGAGCTGGATACGCTGCCGTACGGCATGATTCAGCTCGATGCGACTGGGCGCATCCTCAAATACAACGCGGTCGAGAGTCGTCTGGCGCAGTTGCCGCAGGCTACGACGATCGGCAAGAAGTTCTTCAGCGAAGTCGCGCCGTGCACGAAGGTCCAGCAGTTCTACGGGCAGTTCAAGGAAGGGGTGCTGCGCGAGTCGCTGGACACGACGTTCTCGTTCCACTT
>JANMWU010000467.1:0-4109 GCA_031380785.1 Gemmatimonadaceae bacterium | reverse complement strand
GGTGCAGCGTTTCGGCCCGATCATGCGGCCCGGCGGTTCATTCAATTCGCTGACGTATATGGCCAGCGAGCGTGCGATTCCCGGGTACGGCGGCGGCATGTCGAGCGCGAAGGCAGCGCTCGAATCCGACACGCGCCTGCTTGCGTTCGAAGCCGGTCGGAAGTGGGGCGTGCGCGTGAACACCATTTCTGCCGGACCGCTGGCGTCGCGCGCGGCGAGCGCAATTGGAATAATCGAGAAGATGGTGGCCTACTGCAGTGCGAACACGCCGATCCCGGAAGACCTGAAGGCCGAGGAGGTGGGCAACGTGGCGGCATTTCTTGCCAGCGACCTCGCAAGCGGCATCACGGCCACCACCGTCTACGTGGACAAGGGATACCACTCGATGGGAATGGCGGCGGAACTTCCGGCCGTGTAACACGCCGTACCAACGCTCGTATGTGACACCTGCGCGCCCAGTACGGATCGATCCGCGCTGGGCGTTCGTTCACCCCACGGTAAGCAGCACCAACACTCGCGCACGCTACGTCGTAGCGTTCAATTGCGCTCCGCTCACTCTGTTTTCATCCGCCGCCCCTGCGTCATGCCCCGATTTTCTGTTTACGCCGTGCGCGGCGCCACCATCGTTGCACTGGCTGGTTTCATCGGCTGCTCGTCACGCAAGCCTGAGCCGGCACCAACGCCGGTAACAGCCGCTCGTCCGACAACGTCTGCGCAGGTCACGCCAGGTACACCAACACCGGGCACGCCAACGCCAGGCAGTCCGAATGGAGGCACGCCAACTGCCACCAACGGAAACGGCTCGACTGGCACTGGCGCCGGCCTCGGTGAACCCACGCCGCGGCCGTATTCCAGTGTGATCTCGCCGCGCGCTCACACACGAAAGGGCTTGTTCAGCACGCACGTTCAGGGCAGCCGTCTCTACTTCGAGATTCCGTCGAAAGAGCTTGGCCGCGACATGATGCTGGTGGCGACGCTAAAAGGCACACCGGCCGGCATCGGAATTCGCGGCACCATCGGCACCAACGCGTTGCTGCGTTTCGAACGCCGCGAGAACCGCGTGCTGGTGCGGGCGGTGAACTATCGCAACGTCTCCACCGACACCACCAATCGCATCAACCGCGCGATGGCGATCATTCAGTACTATCCGATTGTCGCCGCATTCAACGTTGAGGCGTACGGTCAGGACAGCGCGGCGGTGATCGATGTGACGCGCATGTTCACCGGCGGTGTGCAGGAGCTCACCGCACTTGGTCAGCGCGTGGCGGTTGATCCGACGCGGTCATTCATCGAACGTGCCGCAGCCTTCGCCGGCAACGTCGAAGTCGAGGCGTCACAGACGTTCACGCCGACCGCGCCTGCCACCACCGCCCCGCAGGGTTTTGGTGGCGCCGTCGCATCGGCCGCGACGACTGAGCTGTATCACTTCTCGATCGTCAAGCTTCCGGACGTGCCGATGCAGCCGCGTTTCTTTGACGAGCGCGTGATCTGGTTCCGCACCGCCTCACAGGATTTCGGATCGGGTCAGCAGCGAGTGCCTGATCGCATCTTCATCAACCGCTGGCGCCTGGAAAAGAAGGATCCGAACGCCGCCGTCAGCGAGCCGGTGAAGCCGATTACGTATTACATCGATCCGGCCACGCCGCTCTGGGCCCAGCCGTGGGTGAAGAAAGGCATCGAAGAGTGGCAGCCCGCGTTCGAGAAGGCCGGCTTCAGCCACGCCATCGTCGCCAAGGACGCGCCAAACGATCCTGAATTCAGTGGCGAAGATGCGAGCGTGTCGATGGTGCGCTGGCTGCCGACACCGGTACAGAACGCCGTGGGCCCGAGCATCGTGGACCCGCGCACCGGTGAGATCCTGGACGCCGATGTTCAGATGTACCACAACATCATGTCACTGCAGCGGAACTGGTACTTCTCGCAGGTCGGCCACCTCGATCCGCGGGCACAGGCGCTGCAGTTCCCCGATTCGCTGATGGGGCGCCTGATTCAGTTCGTGGTCGCGCACGAAGTCGGACACACGCTCGGCTTCCCGCACAACATGAAGGCCAGTTCGATGTATCCGCTCGACAGCATCCGCAATGCGAGCTTCGTGCATCGCATGGGTCATAGCCCAAGCATCATGGACTATGCGCGCTTCAACTACGTCGCACAGCCTGAGGACAATATCGAACTAGGTGATCTCATTCCGCGCGTCGGCACGTACGATACCTACGCCGTGAAGTGGGGCTACTCACCGATTCCCGGTGCGAAAACACCGGAAGCGGAGAAGCCGACGCTGGATGCGTGGGCGCGTCAGCAGGACACCATTCCGTGGTTCCGCAGTGCCGACGATCGCGGCATTCAGGGCGCCGATCCGGGCGAAGTGAATGAAGCGGTTGGTGACGCCGACGCAGTGCGCGCCACCGAATACGGCATCCGCAATCTGAAGCGCCTGGCGCCGATGGTTGATCGCATCGGCGAATCGGTCACGGGCGAGGACTACAGCGATGTTGCTGATCTGTACAACGGAATCGTTGGTCAGTGGCGCACCGAACTGGGTCACGTCACGCGCATCATCGGCGGCGTGGATCATCAGGCGAAAGCCACCGGGCAGGCGGGCGAAGTGTACGTCCCGGTTTCAGGTGCACGTCAGCGCGACGCGATGCGCTTCCTGCAGGAAAACGCATTCACCACGCCGGTGTGGCTGCTCGATCCGACTGTGCTGCGCAAGATCGAGTCATCCGGCAGCATCGATCGCATCGGCAATGCGCAGGCGTCGGTGCTGGCGAGTGTGGTGAGCAACGATCGCCTCGCGCGCATGATCGAGCTCGACGCGCTGCCGGCAAAAGGTGATCGTTACACGCTGCCCACGATGCTGAGCGAGCTGCGTCACGGATTGTGGAGCGAGATCTACGCCGGCAAACCGATTGATGCGTATCGCCGTCGACTGCAGCGCGCGTATCTCGAGGCGATGGCGGCCAAGATCAATCCGGCGGCCCCGAATCCGACGCTGGCCGCTTTCGGCATCAGCGGACCGTCGGCGCGCGCGCTGGCTGATTTCCGCGGCCTGCTGCGTGCCGAAATGAACGATCTGTCGCGCGAACTGACGACGGCAATGCCACGCGCGAGTGATCGTGCGACGCGCGCGCATCTGGACGACGCGCGCGACCAGATCAAGAAGATGCTCGATCCGAAGTGACGGGTCGACGCTGGCTGCTCACCATCCTGTCGTTCGCGGCTGCAATAGCCGCGTCGGCATGGGTGGTGTGGTCCAGCTGGCCCAAGGGACACGGGCACCTCACGCTGCCGCTGGCCGCGCACATGGTGGCCCTTGGCGGCGCCATGGGCGAAGTGATTCTGCGCGCGTTGAAACTGACGTGGAGTGCCCGCGCGCTCGACATCCCGTTGTCGCTGCGCACCGCGTTTCGCGTTTGTCTTGGCGGTGATTTTGGTGCATCGGTCACGCCGTCGCGATCGGGCGCGGAGCCGGCGCGCTTTCTGATCATGGCCGAAGCGAAGACGCCGCTCGGCGGCATCGTGATGGTGCTCTGGGCCGAAATCGTGCTCGAGGTGTTGTCGCTGGCGACCGTCGCGCTGCTGATCGCGCTGGTGTTCCCGGGAACCGATCGCGCCGTGACGAGCGTACTGCTCGTGATCGCGACCTATGCCCTGACCGTTCTCGCGGTTTCTGTCGTTGGACTGGCGTTGTCGCGCCGCAACGCGAACGGCCCGCCGCCAGAGTGGGCCACGAGGATCCGACTCAACGCCGGGCGCTGGCGCGGCATTCAGAAGGCGTTGCGCCAGCTGCGGACCAGCGTCGCCGCGATTCGTCGGGCGAAGCCGTTGCCGCTGATCGGATCGTATCTCGCATCGGCATTGCATGTCGTGTCACGGCTCTGCATTCTGCCGGGACTGGTGTTGTTCGTGGCGCCGAACACGCCGATTGCGCCGCTGGTGGCGTGGCCGCTGGCGATGCAATACGGAGCAGCGGTTGTGCCGGCGCCTGGCGGTGGCGGAGCGGTGGAACTGGTCTTCAAGCAGACGCTCGGCAATGTGATTCCAGCCGAAATCTTCGGTGCGTCACTGGTGTGGTGGCGGTTCTATACTATTTATCTCTATATCATCGT
>JANMWU010000378.1:0-5205 GCA_031380785.1 Gemmatimonadaceae bacterium | reverse complement strand
GCGGCCGTCTTCATCCCAGATCATGCGGCCGTGATCGGGTCGCATTGGACCGCTGTACCCGTTGCGCTTGAGTGCAGCGAGTACGCCTCGCATATCGACGTCGCCGAACTGGCTCGGATGCGGCACTTCGCGGAAATCATGTTCTGCGGTGCGCTTCACATTGCGACAGTGCATGAAGTGAATGCGGCCGGCCTTGCTGAACTCATCGACCATCGATGGCAGATCATTCGCAGAGCTCGCACCAAGTGACCCGGTACAGAATGTGAGCCCGTTGGCCGGCGCATCGACCAGTGACAGCAATCGCCGCAGCGCCGCTGCGTCAACGATGATGCGTGGCAATCCAAAGATCGACCAAGGTGGATCGTCGGGATGCATTGCCATTTTCACCCCGTTCGCTGTGGCGACCGGAATCACACGTTGAAGGAAGTACTCAAGATTCTCCCACAGGCGTTCCGCGTTCACCTTTTTCCAGTCTTCACGCAGCGCGGTGAGTGCCGCCGCATCGTACGCTGCGGCCCAGCCGGGCAGATCACCGGTGCCGTTCGACAGATCGATGCGCTCAAGTGCCGACTGTTCAAACGTGAGCGTAGTGGAACCGTCTGGCAACGGGAACGCGAGATCGGTGCGCGTCCAGTCGAAGATCGGCATGAAGTTGTAGCAGATTACCGTCACGCCTGCCGCCCCGACCGCCGCGACGCTTCTGCAGTACGCGTCGATCCATCGCTCGCGCTCAGGTTTGCCGAGTTTGATGTCCTCGTGCACCGGAATGCTTTCGACAACGGCAAGCGACAGGCCGGCGTCGCTGATCTCGTCCTGAAGTTGCGCCACGCGCGCTGTGGTCCAGGCCTCGCCAACCGGAACATCGTGCAACGCGCTGACAATGCCCTCGACCCCGGGAATCTGCCTGATGTGGCGCAGCGAAATGCGATCGGCGCTGCCGTACCAGCGGAAGGTCATCTTCATGGCGTCACTGGCTGATCGAGCTTGTACGCTGCTTTCGCCAGTCCGTATGCCATTGCGTGAGCCATGCCGCGCGCATCACGAAGGTCGATGATGTGTCGCGAAACCATGCGCGCCAGAACGTTTGCGTCCACGCGGCGCGACAGCTCGTGGCGGGCCGGAATCGAGCAGAATGCACGCGTGTCATCGTTGAAGCCGGCCGTATTCCAGATGCCGGCGGTTTCAGTGGTCCATTCGCGGTACCGGGTCATTCCGTTGATCGAATCGTGAAACCACCACGCCGGTCCGAGCCGCACCGCAGGATAGTGCCCGGCCAGCGGCGCCAGTTCGCGTGCGTACGTCGATTCATCGAGCGTGAAGAGAATGAGCGTGAGTGCTGACGAGTTGCCAAATTCGTTGAGAAGTGGTGCGAGGTTCCGCGTGAACTCCGTGGCGACAGGAATATCGGCGCCGATATCCGGGCCGAAGCGGTCGAAGAGTTGCCGGTTGTGATTGCGATACGAGCCGGCGTGCAGCTGCATCACCAGTCCATCGGCGTGGGACAGTCGCGCCATCTCCATCAACAGGTGCCCGGTGAGCATGCGCTGATCGGCGTCGGTGGCCATGCCTCTCATGCCGCGTTCCCAGATCGCCCCGCATTCCGCCGGTGACAGCCGCGCTGTAAAAGGTTCTTCAACGCCATGATCGGTCGCCGTCGCGCCGGCCGCGGCGAAGACCGCCCGCCGCGCAGCGATCGCATCGACGAGCGCGCCCACACTGTCGATCGTCACGCTGCACTGAGAGCCGAGCATTTCCACCGTCGCTTTCCACGCCGGCGACGCGACCTGCATCAACCGATCGGGACGAAATGCGGGAATCACCCGACCCTTCCATCCTGAAGCGCGGATCGACGCGTGATGCGCCAGCGTGTCAGTTGCCGCGTCGGTCGTCGCGAGAACTTCGATATTGAATCGGTCGAACAGCGCCCGTGGTCGATACTCAGGCGAGCGCAGTCGCTCGGCGATCGCGTCATACACCACATCGGCGCTCTGCGCGTCGAGCACGCCTCGCACTCCAAACAGCTCGTGAAGTTCGTGATCGAGCCAGTAGCCACTCGGCGTGCCACGAAACAGCGTCGCCCGTTCCGCGAACCGACGCCAGATCGCGCGCCCATCCACGTCGAACGCCGATCCATCGCGCGGCTTTACGCCGAGTGACTCGAGCGGTACGCCTTGCGAGTACAACATCCGGGTGATGTAGTGATCGGGCGTGATCAGCAGCGACGCCGGCTCGGGGAATGGCGCATCCTCTGCCAGCCAGCGCGGATCGACATGCCCGTGCGGACAGACCAGCGGCAGCGCACGCGTTTCCGCGTACAGCTCGCGTGCGATCCGTCGCACCGACGGTTCGGCGTCGAAGACTCGGTCCTCGTGCAGCGTCAGCGGCGACTCAGACACCGCTGAATGCACTGAAGCCACCGTCGACGGGCAGCACCACACCCGTCACAAAGGACGCAGCGTCGCTGCACAGATACAGCAACGTGCCATGCAACTCATCGTGCTTGCCGAAGCGCGCCATCGGGGTCTTTGCCAGCACGGCCTCCGCACGCACGGTCCACGACCCGTCAGGATTCATCAGGACCGAGTGATTCTGTGCGCTGATGAAAAAGCCCGGCGCGATTGCGTTCACGCGGATCCCGTCGCCGCAGCGACGCGCCAGATCCACTGCAAGCCACCTTGTGAAGTTGTCGATGCCTGCTTTGGCCACCGAATAACCCATCACGCCGCTCAGAGCCTGAGTGGCGGCCATCGATGAAATGTTCACAATGCACCCGCGGCGCCGCGCCGCCATCGTCTCGCCGAACACCATCGACGGCAGCACCGTGCCATGCAGATTGAGCCTGAGCACTTCGTCGAATGCATCCATCGGAATTGCGAATGGCAGCGATGAGTCAGAGCGCGCGCGCGCCACGTTGCCGCCGGCCGCATTCACGAGAATATCAATGCGCTGCCACGCATGAAGTACCGCGTCACGTGCCAGCTTGAGCGATGCCTCGTCGGTGACGTCAGCGATGACCGGCATCGCGTCGCCCCCTGCATCGCGAATGGACTGCGCCACCGCGCTGGCCTGTGCTTCGCGCCGACCCAGGACCGCCACGCGAACGCCCACGGCACCGAGGCAGCGCGCCATGCTGCCGCCAAGCACACCGTAGCCGCCGGTCACGATCGCAACGCGACCGGTCAGGTCGAACGGATTCTGCATCGGGTCATCGTCATGGTGGATTGGGGGCATGATGGCATCGCGGTTCCGGTGCCGCGCGTCACGCGCGAAGAGTAGAATGACGACACGTTCAGCGTCAGGGACATGCGCTCAGCGGGCACCCCGCCAGAAATCGCCCCGGATATTCCCATGGCTATCACGCTTCCCGAACCGGTGACTGCCATTCCGATACCGCTGTCGGCGCCGCGCGGACGGTATCGGTGGAGCGTGTGCGCCCTGCTCTTCTTCGCCACGACGCTCAACTATCTCGATCGCCAGGTGTTGAGCATTCTGGCGCCGGATTTACAGAAGTCGTTGCACTGGAGTGAGCAGGACTACGGACATCTGGTGGCAGCGTTCAAATTCGCGTACGCCGTCGGACTGCTTGGCATGGGTCGATTCCTTGATCGCGTGGGCACGCGACGCGGCTACGCGCTGGGCGTCGGCGTCTGGAGTCTGGCCGGTGCGGCGCACGCGCTGGCGACAGGACTGGTGAGCTTTGTCGCTGCGCGCGTCGGACTCGGCCTCGCTGAAGCGGTGAACTTTCCTGCCGCCGTAAAAACCGTCGCTGAGTGGTTTCCACGGCGCGAGCGCGCCTTCGCGACCGGTATCTTCAATTCGGGCACCAACGTCGGCGCATTGCTGGCGCCACTGATCGTACCGTGGCTGGCGGTGCGCTACGGCTGGCAGAGCGCCTTTCTCGGCACCGGGCTGCTCGGGTCACTGTGGATCGTGTGGTGGCTGGTCGCTTTTCGCAGCCCCGCACTGCATACGAAGCTCAGCGCCGAAGAGCGCGCGTGGATCATGCAGGACGGCCCGATCGACACAGGCGTCGCAGTACCGTGGCGTGTACTCCTGTCGCACCGAGAAACGATTACCGTCTGCCTGCTCAAGTTCGTCACAGATCCGGTCTGGTGGTTCTTCCTGTTCTGGTTGCCGAAGTTCCTCAACGAGCGCTTCGGCGTGTCGCTGCTCGAGCTCGGACCACCGATGATCGTGATCTATCAGGTTTCGTCACTCGGCAGCATCGCCGGCGGCTGGCTGTCGAGCACGCTCATCGCGCGTGGACTTTCGGTGGATGCCGCGCGCAAACGCACCATCCTGATCAGCGGACTCTTCGCGCTGCCGATTTTCTGGGCATCGGAAACGCAGAATCTCTGGACAGCCGTTGCCTTGGTGAGCCTTGGCACAGCGGCACATCAGGCCTGCTCTGCAAACATCTACACCATCGTCAGCGACGTCTTTCCCCAGCGCGCCGTGGGCTCGGTGGTTGGGCTGGCCGCATTTTCCGGTGCGATCGCGGGTGCGATCATCGCGGAGGTTGTTGGCTGGATGCTTCAGACAACCGGCAGCTACGTGCCGATCTTCGGCATGTTCAGCGTGGCGTATGTTGTGGCGTGGCTGGTGCTGCGCATCGGGATACCGAACATCCGGCAAATCGCCGTGTGATCCGCGATCGACGCCGGCACCGCCTGCACCTCGCAGCCTGTTCGCATAAAATCCATCACTCCAGCGCTGCACACGACTCGCAAGGCAAATTGTATGAAAAAGATCCAGGTGCAGTTCGCGCATCACATCACAATCGTCGGATCAACCCGGCAAAGCGCGATCGATTTCTGGGAAGGCGTGCTCGGCATGCCGTTTCTGTTCGAACAGCCGAACCTCGGCAAATCGGACGAAAACCACCTGTATTTCGACCCCGGTGACGGCCGGCTCCTCACCGTTTTCACCAACGAATCACGCGTTGACGCAGTGCGGCCGGCGCCACGGGAGATCGGATGCGTCGATCATCTGGCGTTCGGCGTTTCAAGGGCGACCTTTGACCTCGCGCCCGAACGGCTTCGTGAGCACGGCATCGAGTTCATTGAACGCGACCGCGGCTTCATGAACTCGATCTACCTCATCGATCCGAATGGTCTCAAGGTCGAACTGGCCTGTTACAAGTTCGACGTGCCCGACGGGCTGCGCGCGGCGGACATTCTGGTGTGCGCCTATCGCCTGCGCCTC
>JANMWU010000375.1:0-7986 GCA_031380785.1 Gemmatimonadaceae bacterium | reverse complement strand
GTCCACGTGCCGCGCGCCACGAGCTGGTTGTAGCGTCGCCGGAGCGGCTCGCCAACGCCATCAACCAGCGTGGTCGACGCTTCGATCTCGACGGCGAACTGCCGGTGCAGGTTCACTCGCCCGCGTATCCCGAGACTGAGTGGCGTGCGCGTCTCGAACTTCGCCTGCTTCGGCGCGACGCGTGTAATCTGGCCGTAGCCGCCGACCTCCATGGAGCCGGGAGCCTGAGCGGCCAGCGCCGTGCACGCCACGGCGCCCGCAAGTGCAAACAGCCCAGTACGCCAAACAGGCATGTCGATCCGGATGAGATGGTAGTGACCGACGATGGTCGCCATCGCCAGACCCGACCGAGAACGATACGCACTTTCACGCTCGCGTCGCGAGGGGACGTGATGCATCGGTTCGGTACCCGGAATTGCGTGACCCGGGTGCATCGTCGGGCGCCGATCGAGCCATTTATCCCCGACCAGGAGCACCATGCATCACATCACGCGCCTCGCCACGACCGACCGTTCGCGCAGCACGACTACCGCGAACGTCGCGTCCCCACTAATACCCATGGAGCGGCTTGCGCCCGCCGAGCGACCACGCGAGCGGCTGCGGTCTCTCGGGGCGCGGTCACTCGGCGCCGCGGAACTGCTCGCCGTGATAATTGGCAGCGGGACACGCGGCAGATCATCGCTCACGATTGCGCACGAAGTGCTCGCGGACGTTGGCGGATCGTTGCGGATACTCGCCAACCGACCGGTGGCGACAATCGGTGGTATCTCTGGAGTGGGACCCGCACGGGCGATGGCGATCGTGGCGGCGCTGGAGCTGGGGCGACGCACGGCAGCCGAACCGCACGGAGAACGTGTGGCCGTGCATTCGCCACAGGATGTCGTGGCGGCGTTCGGGCCGCATCTGGAGGCGTTGTCGGTCGAGGAGTTTCATGTCGCCATCCTCGACGCTCAGCACCATCTGGAGCGCGATGTGCTGGTGACACGAGGGATTCTCGATTCGTCTCTCGTGCATCCGCGCGAGGTGTTCCGTGAAGCGATTGCCGAGCGCGCAGCGTCGATCATTCTGGTGCATAACCATCCCAGCGGCGATCCCACGCCGTCCACGGAAGATCGGATGGTGACGTCTCAGTTGGTGGCTGCCGGAACATTGCTGGGAATTCCGGTGCGGGATCATGTGGTGATCGGGCGGGGCAGATACGTCAGTTTTGCGGAGGCTGGGTGGCTATCGACGGTGCGGTGACGCTCACGGATGAAATCTTTCCGGGATGGGGCCCTGGCAGTCCGCTGCCGACGCGCCTCGATCGCGAGCTGCTCATGCGCGCCTATCGGTACAGCGCGCGCGCGCACACCGGGCAGAAGCGACGCTCGGGCGAGGACTACGTGGTGCACTGCGTGCAGGTCGCGCGCATTCTGGCCGATCTGCAGCTGGATTCGACCACGATCGCTGCCGGTCTGATTCACGATGTGGTTGAGGACACGGCCATCACCGTCCCCGACGTCGAGCGGGAGTTCGGGCCGGAGATTGCGCAGATCGTCGATGGGCTGACCAAGATCGGCAACCTGCCGTTCACATCCAAGGAAGAGCGCCAGGCCGAGACATATCGCAAGCTGCTGCTGTCGGTGGCGCGCGATGCGCGCGTGATCATCATCAAGCTCGCCGACCGGCTGCACAATATGCGTACGCTCGACTGGATGCCGGACGACAAGAAACGGCTGATCGCGCAGGAGACGCGTGACATCTACGCCCCGCTGGCGCACCGCTTCGGCATGGCGAAAGTGCGCTGGGAACTCGAGGACCTGGCGTTCAAGTTCCTCGAGCCTGACGAGTATCGCATCCTCGCACGACAGGTCAGCACGCGGCGCGGTGAGCGCGAAGAACTGATCGCGCAGATGGCGCAGCCTCTCAAGGAACGCTTCGATATCGCCGGTCTGCATGACTCCGATGTGTCGGGACGCCCGAAGCATCTGTGGTCGATCTGGAAGAAGATGCAGAAGCGGAACAAGCCGTATGAGGAGATCTTCGATCTGCTCGCCATCCGCGTGCTTGTCGATTCAATTCCGGACTGCTACCACGCGCTTGGTGTGATCCACGAGAAATGGAAACCGGTGCAGGAGCGCATCAAGGACTACATCGCGCAGCCGAAGTCGAATGGCTATCAGTCGCTCCATACGACGGTCTTCGGTCCAGGGCGACAGCTGTTCGAGATTCAGATCCGCACCCGCGAGATGCACCAGACGGCCGACTACGGCATCGCGGCGCACTGGCTGTACAAGGAAGGGTCAAAGGAACAGGGCGATCTCGATCGCCATCTGGCGTGGTTCCGGCAGGTGATCGAGTTCCAGCTCGATACGAAGTCGCCGGACGAATTCCTCGAGTTTCTGAAGCTCGATCTGTATCAGGACGAAATCTTCGTCTTCACGCCGACGGGCGACGTGGTGCAGCTGCCGAAAGGCGCGACACCGATCGACTTCGCATTCGCCGTGCACACTGCAGTCGGACTGCGCTGTCAGGGCGCCAAGGTCAACGGCAAGATCACGCCGCTGTCACGTCCGCTCAAGAACTCGGAGACGATCGAAATCCTGACGTCGCCGTCGGCGAAACCGAGCCGTGACTGGCTGGCGCATGTGCGCACAAGTCGCGCACGCGCGAAGATCCGTCAGCATCTGCGGCAGGAAGAGCAGGTCACGAGTCAGAAACTCGGTCGCGAGATTCTGGAGCGGGAGCTGCGCCGCCGCCGCCTCGGCAAGGTGAGTGACGAGACGCTGAATGGCGTGGCGAAGGGACTCGGCCTGACCGATGCCGTGCATGTCCTGGCAGCGATTGGGCAGGGCGAAATCCAGACGCTGAATGTGATCAAGGTGCTGTTCCCGACCGCCGATGATTCGCCTGAGCCGGCCAAGCCGAGTGTGATCGAGCGGCTGGTGGACAAAGTGCGCGGCACCGGGAACGATCGCGGCGTCAGGATTCAGGGCGTCGACGGCGTGATGGTGCGTTACGCGCAATGTTGTCAGCCGGTACCTGGTGACGAAGTCGTTGGCTATGTCACGCGTGGTCGCGGCGTCAGCATTCACCGCGCCGATTGTCCGAATCTGCTTCCGCTGGCGCATGAGCCGGAACGCCGGCTCGAGATCGATTGGCAGGAGAAGTTCGGTGAACGATTCATCGTCAGGCTCGCGCTGGAAGGCACCGATCGTCGCGGCCTGTACGCGGATGTGGCAAGCGCCGTAAGCTCCACCGGCACCGACATTCGCCAGATGGATCTGAAGGCGGTCGACGGCCGAGCGGTTGGCGCGATGATGGTCGAAGTCGAAAACCTCCAGCATCTGCAACAGATCGTGAAAGCGGTGCGGCGCGTGAAAGGCATCAGCGATGTGGCGCGCCGGGAGCGGATCTCGACCGAGGAGTAAGTCCGGATCAGCCGCAACCACCCGAGCAGACTCGGTAATATTTCAGTGGCGACGGCCTCCCCGAATAAACACCGATAGTCTATCTTCCGGCCATGAGCAAATCGCTGTTCGACCTTCAGGCCCCCTACCAGCCGGCCGGCGATCAGCCGCGCGCGATTGCGGAGCTGACGGCGGGTCTCGAGCGCGGCGACCGCTACCAGACGCTGCTCGGCGTGACGGGCTCGGGGAAGACCATGACCGTCGCCAGCGTGATCGCGTACTGGGGCCGGCCAACCCTCGTCCTGTCGCACAACAAGACACTGGCGGCGCAGCTCTACGGCGAATTGAAAGGGTTCTTCCCGAAGAACGCCGTGGAATATTTCATTTCGTATTACGACTATTACCAGCCGGAAGCCTACGTCCCCTCGAGCGACACGTACATCGAGAAGGATGCCTCCATCAATGAGGACATCGACCGGCTGCGACTGCGCGCGACATCGAGTCTGATGGAACGCGAGGATGTCGTCATCGTCTCCACAGTATCGGCGATCTATGGCCTCGGTGATCCGGTGTCATACCGCGAGCGGATGATCAGCGTGGATCTCGGACAGAAGATCATGCGCGACGATCTGCTCCGACTGCTGGTCGGCATTCAATATCAGCGCAACGATGTGGCGTTCGATCGCGGCTCATTCCGCGTGCGTGGCGACACGGTCGAGATCTTCCCGGCATACGAGGAGCAGGCGGTTCGCGTCGAATTCTGGGGCGACGAAGTCGAACGCATCACAAAATTTGATCCGATCACCGGCGACCTGATCGCGAAGCTGCAACGCGCCGCTGTGTATCCGGCGAAGCACTTCGTCACCAGTCGGCCTTCGATCGAAAAGGCGGCGAAGGCGATCCGCGAAGAGCTGGCTGAACGGCTGCAGATGCTGAGGAACGATGGCAAGCTGCTGGAAGCACAGCGCCTCGAGGGCCGCACCAACTTCGATCTCGAGATGATGGCCGAGATCGGGACCTGCGCTGGCATCGAGAACTACTCGCGACACCTCTCCGGCCGCGAAGCTGGCGACCGTCCAGCGTGTCTCTTCGACTACTTCCCCGACGACTTTCTGGTTGTGGTTGACGAATCACACGTCACGCTGCCGCAGATTCGCGGCATGTTCAACGGCGACCGCGCGCGCAAACTGACGCTGGTGGACTACGGCTTCCGGCTGCCCAGCGCGCTCGACAACCGGCCGCTGGTGTTCGATGAATTCCTTGGCCTGACGCCGCGGCTGATCAACGTGTCGGCGACGCCAGGAATGATTGAGCTCGAGCAGAGCGAAGGCGTGGTGGTTGAGCAGGTGATTCGTCCGACGGGACTGGTGGATCCGATGATCGAGATCCGGCCGGTGCGGGGACAGGTTGACGACCTGCTGCACGAGATCCGCATTCGCGAAAGGAAGGATGAGCGTGTGCTGGTCACGGTGCTGACAAAGCGCATGGCCGAAGATCTCAGCGACTATCTGCAGCAGGTGGGCGTCCGCGTTCGGTATATGCACGCGGACATCGATGCCATTGAACGGATGGAGATCGTGCGCGGCCTGCGGCTTGGTGAATTCGATGTGCTCATCGGCATCAACCTGCTGCGTGAAGGCCTCGACATGCCTGAGGTGTCGCTGGTGGCGGTGCTCGACGCCGATCAGGAAGGATTTCTGCGCAGCGACCGCTCGCTGATTCAGACCGTCGGCCGCGCCGCGCGGCATCTTGAAGGGCGCGCGATTCTGTATGCCGATCGCATCACCGACTCGATGAAGCGGTGCATCGATGAAACCGATCGCCGGCGAACAATTCAGGTTGCGCACAACGTCGCCAACGGCATCACACCGAAGGGCGTGCGCAAAAGCATAGAGCAGGTGCGCTTCAGCACGCGTGTTGCCGACGCCCGGATGGAAGAGGCCGAGGAAGGCGACGGGTCGCCACTCGCCAGCTACGGTCAGAAGAAGGTGGCGGAGCCCGCGCGCGGCTACAACGCGGCTGATGTGCCGGCGATGATCGCGCAACTTGAAAAGGAGATGCAGGTGGCTGCAAAGGATCTCGACTTCGAGGCCGCGGCCCGACTGCGCGACCAGTTGTTCGAGTTGCGCGTGCGCAGTGGCGACACCGCTGGCGCACGCAGCGGAACCTCGTCGCTGGCCGCCGATACCGGCGCCAGGCCTGGCGGTGCGAAGGGTGGGCGAGGTCGGGGTGGCGGCAGGAAATTTCGTGGTCGCTGAGCACCGTGAATCGATTCAGCGTCTGACGCTCGCGGAACTCGAAGCGCGCGGTTACGCCATCGGTCGCACATTGCGCGCGCCGGCGCTGGTGACGCTGATGGGCGATCTCGGTGCCGGCAAGACGACGATGGTGCAGGCGATCTGTCGCGGACTGGGTGTCGCCGAATCAGTGACGAGCCCCACCTTCGCGCTGATTCACGAATATGCGGGAGCGATCTCGCGTATCGTGCACTGCGATCTGTACCGCCTGCAGACCGATGCCGACGTGGCGTCACTCGGTCTCGACGACATGCTCGGCGATCCGAATACGATTGTGCTGGTTGAATGGCCCGAGCGTGCCGGCGCAATGCTGGCTGCGCCGACGCTGGCGCTGATGCTTGCACACGTGCCGGACAACGCCGGTGTGCGACTCATCTCGGAGGTGTGGCCGACATGACGCGGCGCGTACAGCTCGCGATTGACGCAAGCGCAGGTCCGGCGTCTGTGGCGCTCTTTATCGATGGTGCGCTGATCGATGCGCGACGCATCGACCGCCAGGGGTCCGCCGAATTGCTCGCGCCGACTATCGCCGCCTTGATGCGTGCGGCCGCAATGACGCCGGCCGCGTTGACCGAGGTGATTGTGGGCGCAGGACCTGGCAGCTTCACCGGTCTGCGAGTCGCCGCAGCGCTCGGCAAAGGTCTGGTGCGCGGCGCCGGTGCGCGATTGTTTGCTGTGCCGTCGCTGCCATTGATCGCCGCGGCGAACGATAGCGCTGCGCCGGGTGTCTTCCTTTCGGTTCTCGATGCGCTGCGCGGTGAGTGGTTCGTGCAGCCCGCAACGAAGCACCGCGACGGGACCTGGATCGTGAACGCTCCGTTCGAGCGCATCGGAATTCAGGCTGCGCACGAACGCGCAGCGGAACTTGCTGCGATAATCATCGGTCCGCCGGTCGATATCATGCATCAACCCGATGCGCGGGCCGCGCTCCTGATCGGTGCGCACGAAGTTCCGCTCGATTCGTGGGAACCGGATTACGGACGACTCGCTGAGGCGCAGGTGAAGTGGGAGGTCACGCATGCGCGTGCGATGCCAGGCGCGTGAGATCGATCGTGCTGCGGGAGGCGCGCACGACCGATCTCGCTGCGATTCTGGAAATTGAGCATCGCGTGTTTTCCGATCCGTGGTCACCGGATTCGTTCGCTCCGGAGTTCAGCGATCAGTACAGCTGGTTCTGCGTCGCTGAAATCGCCGGTGTTCTGGCGGGCTACGTGATTGCGCGCATCGTCGCCCGACAGGGAGAAATCGCGAACATTGCGGTCGACCCGGTTCATCAGGGCACGGGGCTGGGCGGCACATTACTGGACGCCGCCGTGGATGCCGCCGAGTCCGCCGAGTGCGAAGCGGTGTGGCTCGAGGTGCGTGTGTCGAACAACGCCGCGCGACGGCTGTACGAAAGCCGAGGGTTTGCTCCTATCGGACGGCGGCGCGGCTACTATCGGGCGCCGGTAGAGGACGCGCTCGTGTTGCGTCGCACGCGGACGGCGGCCGAGGCCGGAAGTGCAGAAATACGATGATACCTGCAGTAAATTCGAATACGGCGGCGGGGCTTCCCACTGTACCGTCATTCCGACCGGCGCCACATGCGTCGAGTCACCAGCCCAACCGCCCAAACTGGAGACGATGCCGATGTCACGCAGCCTGAACAAAGTCATGTTGATGGGGAATCTTGGGAACGACCCCGAAGTCCGTTCCACCGCCGGCGGCGGAAAGGTCGCCAGCTTCTCGCTCGCCACCTCACGCGTCTGGAACGATCAGGCTGGCGTGAAGCAGGAGAAGACCGAATGGCACAAGTGCATCGCCTGGAACCAGGGAACGGTGAAGCTTGCCGATGTTGTCGAGCAGTACTGCAAGAAGGGCAAGCCGGTGTACGTCGAGGGTCAGATCGAGTATCGCCAGTGGCAGGACAAGGAAGGCCAGACGCGTTACTCGACGGAAATACGTGTGCGTGAACTGATCCTGCTCGGCAGTCGTGGTGACGGCGAATCGGAGGGCTCGTATTCGGGCGCCGCGGCCCGGCCGGCCCGAGTGAACGCCACAGCACCAAAGCCGGCAGCGTCGGCCGCCAAGACGGGGAGCGAGGAGTTCTCCGACTTCCCGGGCGCGCTTGAGGATGAAGAGGACGATCTGCCGTTCTGATCGCCCGCTCGCACCGAAGCCTGGAGACGACCGGCAGAACGCGCCGGTCGTCTCTGTTTCCGGACGAGCATGCGAGCCGACAGGGGCGAGCGCCGCATGAACGTTTCCTCCCCGGCCGATACTCGTCCCAGATCGGGGAACCGCGCCAGCGGAGGCCCCCT
>JANMWU010000372.1:0-11290 GCA_031380785.1 Gemmatimonadaceae bacterium | reverse complement strand
AATGTCGCTGATCCTCCATCCCGGTCCGGCGCTCGTCATCGGCCATCGCGGCGCCGCCGCCGTGCGACCCGAGAACACGCTGCCGTCGATTCAGCATGCGATGGCGCTCGGGGTCGATGCGGTGGAGTTCGATGTGCGCGTCACCGCTGACGGCGTGGCCGTGGTGCATCACGATCCGACGACGCTGCGCACCTGTGGTGAAGACCTGTGGATCGAGCGATCCAGCATCGGCGCGTTACGGCGCCTCGATGCGGCGGCAACCTTCAACGGCGAATTCCGCCCGTCGCGACGCACGCCGATACCGCTGCTCGATGAAGTGCTCGATCTGACGCGATCGCTTCCGGTGATCATCGAGTGCAAGACAGTTGAAGCGGCACCGCTGGTGCTCAAAGCGCTGCAAGCGCACGGCGCACGGGATCGGGTGCTGGTTGCCGGTTTCCTGCACGGCGCCATGCGCCTGGTTCGCGCCGCGTCAATGCCCAGCAGTGCATCACGCCGTGACATCGTGGCGCTGCTGATGCGCGGTGTGGTGCGTTTCGCGCCGCGCCGACTGCCGTTCAACGCCATGTGTCTGCCCGAGCGGTCATCGGGGATCACACTGCCGATCGCGCGATTTGCGGCGTGGGGACGCGCCATCGGTGTTCCGGTGCACGTCTGGACGGTGAATAGTGCCGCCGACGCAGTGCGGCTCTGGGATTCGGGTGTCACCGGGGTGATTACCGACGATCCGGAGACGATGCTTGCTGCGCGTGAAATGCGCCGCAGCCACTGACTTCAGTTCTCACGCGCGATCGGGCATATTGAGCGCTGATGACTGCCACACAGACGATTCTCGATGCGCGTGCCTGCGAGCGGACATTGCGCCGCATGGCCGACGAGATCGTTGAACGCACCGCCGGGACGGAATCGCTGGTGCTGGTCGGTATTCAGCGACGTGGTGTACAGCTGGCGGCACGACTGGCGACGCTGATCGAAGAGCGCGAAGGCAAACCGGTGCCGCGCGGTGCGCTCGACATCACGCTCTACCGCGACGACCTGCAGACAGTAGGTCCACGGCCGCTCGTCGGCGCGACCGAGTTGCCGGTCGACATCGACGGCAAGCAGGTCGTGATCGTGGACGATGTGCTGTACACCGGACGAACTGTGCGCGCGGCTCTTGATGAACTGGCCGATTTCGGACGCCCCGATCGCATCCTCCTGGCGGTCCTGATCGACCGTGGCGGCCAGGAATTGCCGATTCGCGCTGACGTGATCGGCAAGGTTGTCAATGTGCCCGCGGGATCCCAGGTGGATGTGCGCGTGTTGGAGCTTGATGGCGACGACACGGTTGTTGTGAGCCCTGCGAGGTCGCGCGGCGCATGACGGGACTCGGCAAGGATCTGCTGGACCTCGAGTCGCTGAGCGCCGGACAGATCACTGCCATTCTCGACACCGCTGAACCGCTCAAGGCGATCAGCCTGCGCGCCATCAAAAAAGTGCCGACGCTGCGCGGAGAGACAATCGTCAACCTGTTCTTCGAAGCGTCTACGCGCACGCGGGTCAGCTTCGAGTTCGCGGAAAAGCGCATGTCGGCCGACGCGGTGAACGTTGCCATCGGCAACTCATCCGTGAGCAAAGGCGAGACGCTGGTGGACACCGCGCGTAATCTCGAAGCCATGAAGATCGACATGGTCGTGATCCGTCATCAGGCGAGTGGCGCGGCGCGGTTTCTGGCCGAGCGGATCGAGTCGACTGTGATCAACGCTGGCGATGGCATGCATGAACATCCGACGCAGGGCCTGCTCGATCTGCTGACGTTGCGCGACAAGTGGGGCTCGCTCGCGGGCAAGCGGGTGTGTCTCTGCGGCGATGTGCTGCACAGCCGGGTCGCGCGATCCAACATCCAAGGGCTGCGCAAACTGGGCGCCGAGGTGGCGGTCTGCGGTCCGCGTTCGCTGCTGCCGAACGGCGCCGAGGAAGCGCTTGGTGTGACGGTGTTCGATCGCATTGAAGCAGCGATCGAATGGGCCGACGCGCTGAACATTCTGCGCCTGCAGCTGGAACGAATGACGGCGGGCTACATCCCGTCGCTGCGCGAATACAATCGCGTGTTCGGCGTCACGCGCGAACGTCTCGACCGTTCGCCGCGCGAGCTCCTGATTCTGCATCCCGGTCCCATGAACCGCGGTGTCGAAATCGATTCCGATGTCGCCGACGGACCGCACAGCCTGATTCTGGATCAGGTGACGAACGGTGTCGCAGTGCGGATGGCGGTTCTGTATCTGTTGCGGGGCGGACGCCCTGACCTCGCAGCGGCCGGCATGGCCGCGGGAGAATGACGACGGCATGACGACGCGTCCCTTGCTGCTGAGCGGCGGCCATCTGCTCGACCCGTCGATCGGTCTCGATGGCATCGGCGACCTGCTGCTGATTGATGGAACGGTGGCGGCTGTCGGTGGCAACATCGCCGGACCCGACGATGTCGAACGCATCGATTGCAGCGGCCAGCACGTCACGCCAGGCTTCATCGACGTGCATTGTCATCTGCGCGAACCAGGTCGCGAGGATGTCGAGACCATCGCCACCGGCGCGCGTGCGGCGGCGGCCGGCGGATTCACCGCCGTGTGTGCGATGCCGAACACCGATCCCGTCACCGACAATCAGGCGGCGGTCGGTTTCATTCTCGCACAGGCCGCGAAAGCGAACGCGTCGCGCGTCTATCCGATCGGTTCGATATCAGTCGGAATGCGCGGCGAGCAGCTCTCCGAGATGGGCGAGATGGTCGCCGCCGGCGCCGTTGCCGTCAGCGATGATGGCCGCCCGGTGGTAAGCGCGCAGCTGATGCGCACGGCGTTGGAGTACGCGCGCACGTTCGGCATTCCGGTTGCCGATCATTGCGAGGAACCAACGCTGGCACACGGCGGCGCCATGAACGAAGGCGTGGTCAGCGCGCGACTCGGCCTGAAAGGCATTCCGTCCGAGAGCGAGGAGATCATGGTGATTCGTGATATCCTGCTGGCGCGACGGACGGGAGGACGCGTGCATCTCTGTCACATGAGCACCTGGGGCAGCGTCGAGCTGATTCGGTGGGGCAAAGAACGCGGCATCGCTGTCACCGCCGAAGTCTGTCCGCATCATCTCACGCTGACCGAAGACCGCGTCGGGCAGTACGACACGAGTGCGAAGATGAATCCGCCGTTGCGCACGCAGAAGGACGTGGATGCGCTGGTCGCGGCGTTGAAGGACGGCACAATCGATTGCGTCGCAACGGATCATGCGCCGCATCACAACGACGAGAAGAATCGTGAGTTTGCCGATGCACCGAACGGCATCGTCGGCCTCGAGACAGCGCTCTCGGTGCTGATGACGTGGCTGGTCGCGCCGGGCACCATCACGCTGTCGCATCTCGTCGACAAGATGTCGTGCGCGCCGGCGCGGGTGTTTGGACTGCCTGGCGGTACGCTGCGGCGCGGCGCCATGGCTGACGTCACCGTGCTGGATCCGACCGCGACCTGGACCGTGCAAGGGAGTGACTTCCGCAGCAAGGGTCGCAACTCGCCGTGGCTCGGCGCGACGCTGACTGGTCGCGTCGCACGATGCATCGTCGGCGGTCGCGTGGTCCACACGCGTGAGAGCGCCTCGTGACGCAGACGCTCTGATGCCCATTTCAGCGCGACCGCCTCGGCTGCAGGCGCCGTTTGCGATGCGCGAAGCGATGGTGGCCGTGTGCCACGCGCTCTCTGAACGGCAGTTGATTGCCGGTCAGGACGGCAATGTGTCGGTGAGGATCGGTGCCGATCGACTGCTGGTGACGCCGGCCGGATTCGCGAAGGGCAGCATCGACCCTGACGATCTGGTCGAGGTGTCACTGAGTGGCGCGGTTCTCGGCGGTTGCAATCGTGCCTCGAGCGAGCTTGGGCTGCATCTCGCCGCATATCACGCGCGCTCCGACATTGGTGCCGTGGTTCACGCCCATCCCGTGACGGCAACTGCATTCACACTCGTCGGCGAATCGATACCCGACGGAGTACTTGCCGAACTCATGCTCACAGTCGGAACCGTCGCTCTTGCTCCGTACGTGCAGCCGGGTACTGACGAGCTCGGCAAATCGGTCGCGCCATATCTCACGGACCACGACGTGGTGCTGCTCGCGCATCATGGCGCTGTGGCCGTGGGCCGAACGTTGCGCGATGCACATTTCGCCATGGAGACTCTTGAGCATGGCGCCCGGATGATCCAGCTGGCGCGACAACTCGGAAGGGTGGTTACGTTGGATTCTGCAGCGTGCGATGCGCTGCGCGCGACCCGGCGCGGGGCGCGCCACGATGCGGCTCAATTGGCCGCTCTCAAGGAGATTCCAAATGACTGACGTGACGAACGCGCTTGAAGCCGTCGCTGCGCTGATCGGCGAGCGCTCGAAGTATGAAGGCTGGATTTCGGCGCTGGCCTCCAAAGGCGATGTGCCGGCTCACGTGCTGGAAAAAGTGCGCACCGATTACATCGGCCGTTTGCGAACGGTCCTGCAGGCTTTCAATGCACACACGCCGTCACTGGAGTCCGCGCTGGCCGAGTATCAGTCGCGCGACGCCGCGCTGTCTTCACAGGAAAAATCGTGTCGCGACGAACATGCGGAAGGCGAACTGCGACACATGGTGGGCGAGTACGACAGCGAGCAGTGGGATCAGGTCCGCATCGGACATGAAGCGCTGCTGGCGCGACTGGCCAGTGAGCGCCAGGGTATTGCGTCGGATCTCGGCAATGTGCAGCGCAGCCTTGCCGCGACCGCTGAGGCAGCGCAGCGCGCGCGCACGCTGGGTGAGGTGACTGTCGGCGCGGCGCCGGCGCGTGACGAGTCGCCGACGCCGGCGATCCTGGCCGCGATGCGTGAGCCGGCAGCCGCCGCGCCGATGTCACCGAATACGTTCCGCCCCACGCCGCAGGCGCCGCCGCAGGAGTTGATGGATCGTCGCACGCAGCTTGACGATCTCGGATTCCTCCGCAGCACGCCGCGCCCAATGGCACCGCGCGATCACGGCGCAGAAACATCGTCCGCGGGCAACACTGCCACCGCCGCGCGACCGACAGAGCAGCCAGTGCTGCGCATCGTGCAGGACACACCGGCGCCGGTTGCTGCCATCACTCCAACATCGACCGACGCCGCGAAGACACTGCGTTGCGCCGAATGCGGCACGATGAACTACGCGACCGAGTGGTACTGCGAACGCTGCGGCGGAGAGCTGGCGGTGCTGTAGCACCAAGACAGGTGGTGAAAATGCAAAACGGGCGAACCACCTGGTTCGCCCGTTTGCACTTCAGTCCACTGCGACGTCGATCAGGCCGCCGCGGCAGTGTTGGCTCGCTTGGTCATCCGCGACTTCTGACGAGCAGCGGCGTTCCTGTGGATCAAGCCCTTGCGGGCGGCACGATCAAGCAACGTGGTTGCCACGCCACGCACTTCTGCCGACGCGCCCTCGACCTTGGCTTTCTTGAGGGCGGTGCGCAGCGCCGAGCGCTGCGCGCGATTGCGTGCCTGAGCGGCACGCGACTTCCGCATATTCTTCTTTGCGGAGGCGATATTCGGCACCGAAGACTCCAATTCAGAAAATGAACAACACTCGCCCTTTGTGGGCGAACCGCGAAAGCTAGGCCACTGGCTCAGGCTGTCAATCGCGTGCGCTGCCTTGGCCCTGACCGCTGGCGCTCTTAGCTTGCCGATCTGTCCGGCGCGCCTTCGCCTGCGCGCGGCGGACCTCTCTGCCGCCACGGCGCCGCTGCCACCCTGCTCCCGTCCGCGTGAACGCCTCCCGCCCGCTCACCCTCCCCGCACACTCGAGCCAGACCGCAAGCGCGGCGGTGCGCTCCGGGCGAGCATGCGCGAGAACGGGCGAGCGTGGTCCCCGGAGTGCGGCGCGGTGATGGAGGTCGAGAATGGCGGACCGCCGGGATTTCTCATCGATCTGCCGGCGTACGCCGGGCCGCTCGACCTGCTGCTGTCGCTGATCCGCGATGAAAAGGTCGACATCTACGATATTCCGATCGCGCACATCGCGAAGCAGTTCCTGCTGCGCATCCGTGTGCTGGAGCTGAATGACGCTGCCGAGTATCTCGAGCTCGCCGCGCGACTGCTGCGCATCAAGGCGCAGATGCTGTTGCCGCGCCATCGCGAAGTCGAGACGTGGGAAGACCCGCGCGCCGAGCTGGTTCGGCGGCTGCTGGAGTATCAGCAGATGCGTGAGGTGGTGGACATTCTGGAACGACGCGGTGATGATCGGCGCAGTCGCTTCGCGCGTGCCTACTTTCCCGATTCGGGAGAGGCCGTGCAAGCGCCGCTGGCGTTGTCGCTCGGCGAACTGCTTACCGCTGTCGATCGCATTCTGCGCGTCACGCGCGAACCCACCGTCCACACTGTCGTCGCGCGCACGCTCGATGTGGCGGGTGCGATTTCATTGGTGAGGAGTCTGATTGCCGGACGGCGCCGTGCGCGCTGGGGCGAGTTGGTCACAGGCGATGCGGAGCCATGGCAGATTCTTTCCATGTTGCTCGCGCTGCTGGAGCTGGCAAAGCTGGGCGAGCTGCGGCTCGCGCAACCGCGCCCATTTGCGTCCGTTGAGATAGAGCATGATTCCCCTGGTGAAGCTGCTTGAGGCGGCGCTCTTCGCGAGCCCGCGACCGATCCCGGTCGAAGAGTTGAGCGCCCTCGCACCCGAGGCGAGTCCGGCCGAAATTGCGTCGGCACTCGACACGTTGCGCGAGCATTACGACGTGGACGGTCACGGCGTGGAGCTGGCTGAAATCGGCGGCGGATGGCAGATCCTGACCCGCGCCGAGTACACCGAAGCGATCGAGCGCGCGCAGCTGGCGGCGCGTCCGCAACGGTTGTCGGCGGCGGCACTCGAGACGCTGGCGATCATCGCCTACCGTCAGCCGATCGGGCGGGTGGAAGTGGAAGAGATCCGCGGCGTCGCCGTCGGTTCAATACTCAAGTCATTGCAGGAGCGCGCGCTGATCGATGTCGTGGGCAGGGCAGAAGGACTGGGTCGTCCGCTGTTGTATGGCACGACGCCGTTGTTTCTCGAACAATTCGCATTGCGACATCTCGAGGAGCTGCCGCGTGCCGACGAGCTCGCGATTGCGTTGCGGCCTGCGCCGCAGCCGCTGTGACCGGACGTCCGCCGCGTCGCGCCGGCACCGGGAAGCCGGCTCAGAAGCCACGCGGTGTGAAACCGCCAGAGCGTCCTTCGGCGAAAGGCACGCACACCGCACTCGGGCCTGAGGCGCGCGATCCGCGCCAGCGCTCACCACGCAAACGGGCTGCACCCGGCGCCCGCGCTGAAGCGGTGCTGGCACCAACGGTGGTGAAGACTCCGAAAGACGCGCGTGAAACCATGCGATTGCAGCGCTTCCTCGCGCGCGCCGGAGTGACATCGCGACGCCAGGCCGAGACGCTGATCACCAACGGTCAGGTAATGGTGAACGGCACCGTCGCCACACTCGGCTCGAGCGTCGATCCGCTTCGCGATACCGTGCTGGTGGACGGCCAGCGGGTGAAGATGGCCGACACCGTCACATGGCTGGTTCTCAACAAGCCAGCCGGCGTGGTGACCACGCGCACCGATCCGGAGGGCCGCGACACCGTCTTCGATCTGGTGCCGAACGTTCCTGGGCTCACGTACGTCGGACGGCTCGACTACATGACCGACGGTGTACTGGTCATGACCAGCGATGGTCGGGCGGCGCATCTGCTGACCCATCCGAGTCGCGAAGTCACGCGAACGTATGAGGCAGTTGTGCAGGGTGCGGCCATGGCGGCACTCGATGCATTGCAGGCTGGTGTGGAACTCGACGATGGCCTCGTGTTGGTAGATGCGGCGCACGTCGACAAGCTGGGTCGCAGCAAGTGGAAACTGACGCTCACGCTGCATGAGGGACGGAACCGCGAGGTCCGTCGTCTGTGTGAGGCGGTTGGCCTGTCGGTGGACAAGCTGACCCGGGTCAAGTTCGGGCCTGTCAGTCTGGGCGATCTGGCGCCCGGGCAGTGGCGCGCCCTGAGCGCGACTGAGATGCGTGGCTTGGCACTGCGGGGCGGGGCTCCGGCCTGATATCGGGACAGCTGGTCGGGCCTTCACATTCAGGCTGGAGAACGCGCGCATGACGGCGGTGCCACTTTCCGCATCGGCCCCGACCGGGGTTGCAGCGGTGCAGGCGATTCTGACGCAGGTGGCGCGTCGGGTCGTGGGCCAGGATGCGATGGTCGAGCGCCTGATGATCGGGCTGCTGACTGGCGGCCACGTGTTGCTTGAAGGCGTACCGGGGCTTGCCAAGACGCTCACTGTGCGCACGCTGGCCGAAACGATCCACACCACGTTTCGCCGCATTCAGTTCACGCCGGATCTGCTGCCGGCCGACGTCGTCGGCACCCAGATATTCGATCAGGCATCAGGAGAATTCCGCACCAAGCGCGGTCCGATCTTCGCCAACATTGTACTGGCGGACGAAATCAATCGTGCGCCGGCCAAGGTGCAGGCGGCGTTGCTGGAAGCGATGCAGGAGCGACAGGTGACGATCGGCGGCACGACGTATCCGCTCGCCGAGCCATTTCTGGTGCTCGCAACGCAGAATCCGATCGAGCAGGAAGGCACGTACCCGCTGCCGGAAGCGCAGGTTGACCGCTTCATGCTCAAACTGAAGGTCGATTATCCGTCGCGCGCTGAAGAGAAGGAAATCATGCGACGCATGTCATCGGGCGAAGAGATTCCGATCACGGTTGCCGCGTCGCCGCAGGCGATTCTCGCCGCGCGGAAAGAGATCGCCGGGTTGCATCTCGACGAGCGCATCATGGACTACATCGTCGAGCTGGTGCACGCGACCCGAGTTCCGGCCGAAGCGGGCCTGGCGGGCCTGACGCCGCTGATCGAGTACGGTGCATCGCCACGTGCCTCCATCGCACTGGCACAGGCCTCACGCGCGCACGCATACCTGCGCGGACGCAGCTTCGTGCTGCCGGACGACGTGAAAGCGATTGCACCTGACGTCCTGCGTCACCGCGTCGTGACGACCTTCGAGGCCGAAGCGCAGAACATCACGAGCGACGAGATCGTGCGCCGGATCCTCGCGGCGGTGCCCGCGCCGTGAGATTCCGCTGGCGCCGCGCCGCGCCCGCGGTGCGAACGCCGGCGCTCACCGCCAGCGATGCGCTCGGCGCGCCGGCGCCGCTTCAGATTCTCGAGCAGGTGCGCCGGCTCGAACTGCGCATGCGCCGACTGGTGAATTCGCGCTTTGCCGGCGAATACCGCTCGGTCTACAAAGGGCAGGGCATGGAGTTCTCGGAAGTGCGCGAGTACCAGCCCGGCGATGAGGTCCGCAGCATCGACTGGAATGTGACGGCGCGGCTGCAGAAGCCATACGTGAAGCGGTACGTCGAAGAACGTGAGCTGACGGTACTGCTGCTGATCGACTGCTCCGCCTCGTCACACTTCGGAACGCGCATGCGCTTCAAGGACGACGTCGCGCTCGAAGTGGCCGCCGTGCTTGGACTCTCGGCGCTGCGCAACAACGATCGCGTCGGCATCGTTGCGTTCACCGAGCGCATCGAGCACGCGGTGCCGCCGCGCAAAGGGCGGCGACATGGGCTTCGTCTCTTGCGCGACCTGCTGGCACTGCAACCGGCTGGGCGACGAACCGACGTCGCGGCCGCGTGTGAACAGGCGCAGCGAATGCTCACACATCGATCGCTGTTGTTCGTGATCTCCGATTTTCGTGATGCAGGAGCCGAAGTTGCGCTGCGACGCCTTGCCGCGCGCCACGAAGTTGTCGCGGTAACGGTCGACGATCCGGCCGAACATCGTTTGCCCGCCGCCGGTGTGCTGGTGCTGGCAGATCCCGAGACCGGTGAGCGGGTGGAGGTAGACAGCAGTGACGCGGCGTTCCGCACCCGCTACGCTGCGGCGGCGGCGAGGGCAGAGACGCAGCGCGCCGAAATGCTGGCGCGTTGCGGCGTAACGACAATCTCATTGCAGACGGATTCCGGGATCGTTGAGCCGCTGCTGGCGTTCTTCCGGCGTGCCCGTCCCGGCTCGCGGCAACGTGGCTGACGTGCGGCACGTCGCGGCCGTTCTGATTCTGCTCGGCGTGACGTCGGCATCGGCGCGCGCGCAGGCGTCGGCCGACAGCGTGGGTCGCGTCACATTCAGGGTAATGCCGGAGACAGTCACGGTCGGCCAGCCGTTCGTCGTGTCCATGCGCGCCATTCCGCCAAAGGGACGACAGGCAATTCCACCGGCCGTTCCGGATACAGGTGGGCTCGTCGAGCCGCTCGATCCGCCGATCGTTTCACGACGCGGCGACACGCTGGCCGTGCGCTATCGACTGCTGGCGTGGCAGCCCGGTGTTCTCTCGGTCGCATTCGGACCGGTGCTGATGCGTCGTGATTCGAGTGAGATCACGGTGCCGGTTGATGTACGCGTGGTCGTGTCGTCAGTGCTGCCGGCTGATTCGTCGGATCGGATTCCGAAAGATCCGCGCGCGTTGTTCCCATTCGTCACGCACTGGTGGGATCACTGGTGGCAGTGGCTGCTGGCGCTGACCATTGGACTCGGCGCGATCTATGTGTTGTACCGCTGGCGTACGCGCGTCGTGGCGCCGAAGCCGCTAGCTGAGTCGCCGTTGTCGCGCGCGGAAGCGGCCTTTGCGCGACTCGATTCGCGACAGCTTCCGACAGCCGGCGAAGGCGGTCGGCACGTTGCTCTGGCTGCGGAAATCATGCGGCAATACCTGTCTGAAATCGAACCATCGCTTGGGCTGGCGTTCACCAATGCGGAGCTGCTGCGCGCGTGTGAGCCGGTGGCAGGTATTCCCGACAAGCAGCTCGGACAATTTCTGCGCGACGCTGATACCGTCCGCTTCAGCGGCGGCGCCGTGGACGTTGCAACGGCGCGTCGCGTGGCTGGCGTCGCGCGCGACCTCGTCCGCGACGTCGCTCGTGTGCTCGCTGCGATTCTGCCGGTGGACGCATGACGCTCGATCCCATGTGGCAGTGGCTGGCAAGCATGGGAATCGCCGTCGGCGTGCCGTGGGCATTGGCGGCGCTGCCGGTGCTTCCGCTGGTGTGGTGGGTGCGTCACAAAGTTGCGATACAGGCGATGCCCTTTTCGTCGCTGGACACCGTGATGCAGGCGTCGCCGCGGCCGAGTCGCGTGCGACGCTGGCTGGTGCGATTGCGGCTGCTGGCGCTGGCGGCCTGTGTGCTGGCGCTGGCGCATCCATACGCGCGCGGCGGCGAGCGGCGCGAAACGCGTGATGGCATCGACATCAT
>JANMWU010000028.1:0-2650 GCA_031380785.1 Gemmatimonadaceae bacterium | reverse complement strand
TGACGCCGTTGGGTGCGTGAGCGGGCAGGGCGGCGGCACGCTCGTGCGGCGCAAGGACGATGAGCCGGCGGCGGTGAGGACGCGTCTGGATGCGTACCGCACGTTGACGGAACCGGTGCTGGCGTGGTATCAGCAAAACGGCGCTCGCATCGCCACGATCGATGCGGTCGGTGCAATTGACGATGTCACACGTCGCGCGCGGCTCGCTCTGGGCCTGTGATCCAGCTCAAGTCGGCGCGCGAGATCGACACGATGGCGCGCGGTGGGAGAATTCTCGCCGCGACACACGACATCGTGCAGCAGGCGATCCGGCCCGGCATCAGCACACAGGAACTGGACACGATTGCGGAAGACTTTATTCGCAGTCACGACGGTGCGATACCGGCGTTCAAGGGACTGTATGGATTTTCGGGCGCGATCTGTCTCAGCATCAATCAGGAAATTGTGCACGGCATACCGTCGCCGAAACGTTTCCTGAAGGAGGGCGACATTGTCTCGGTCGATATCGGCGTGAAATACGAGGGGATGTACAGCGACGCCGCGAAAACGCATCCGGTGGGCAGGATCACTGCGGAGCACCAGCGACTGCTCGACGTGACGAAAGCGTCACTCGCGGCCGGCATTGGCGCGACGGTGCTCGGCAATCACATCGGCGACATCGGACACGCGGTGCAGACCGTGGTGGAAGCGGCGGGATTTTCGGTGGTGCGTGAGCTCGTCGGGCACGGCGTGGGCTTTGTGCTGCACGAAGAGATTCAGGTACCGAACTTCGGCAAGCCAAAGCGTGGGACGAAGCTGATGGCCGGCATGACGCTGGCAATCGAGCCGATGGTGAACATCGGCTCGGCGGCGATCCGGACCTTGGGCGACAAGTGGACTATTGTGTCGATCGACGCGAAATGGTCGGCGCACTTCGAGCACACGGTGGCGGTAACAGCCGGTGGTCCGCGTATTCTGACCAACCTGGATTCCTGACGGTTCGTCACGCGGGGACTCGCGCGGAGGCTAGCCGCGCACGATGTTGATGTCGGGTGTTGCGCCGGTGCGCCGCTTCACAGGATGGAGTGATGACATGACGACTCGCAGAAATTTGCTCGCGCTCGCGTTCGCCGCTGCGGGACTGACCGGCTGCCTGAAGCATTTCGTTCCGGCCCCGTTCGGCACGGCGCTGGATGAAGTGTGCAATCCGGTAAACGGCACCCTGACGGTGGCGCTCGACACATTTTCGGTCGGACCTGCCATTGTTCCCGTGACCAGGGGTTGGCTCTCGCGCTTCGACTCGTCGCAGGATTTATCGCTGACGCGGATCGATGCGGAGCTCAACATCTGGCAGGGCGCACGTTTCATGTTTCCGGTGGTCGAGCCGGGTAACGCAGTGCGATGCACGATTGCGCGTGGGGACACGGCAATCACGATTCAGGCCACGCGATTGAATGGATTCAACTATCGCGTCGAAGCATCGTGGCATCCGATGATCAATGGGCAGTACTTCTACATGCAGCTGCAGACCCGCTACGTCGAGCACCTGAAGCAGATGCGCGGGATGATTGAGGCGGTGCGATTCCCGTTGGACACGGCATCCGCAAAGAAATAGTTTGCGGGCACGTCGCCGGCGGAGCGTCAACCGGATTGACGGAATGGTGGCATGATGTGCATAGTTCGGACAGTCGTCGAGTGCGGGATCGTGTAGTGACCCATGTCAGCGGAGGCACGATGATGCGCAGGATGACGTTGGTGACAGTGGCGAGCCTGAGTGTGCTGGGAGCCTGCGCGCGGTCGAGCATCCCTCCTGCGATCGTCGGTGCGGGCGCTCGCGACATCGACGCGCCGTGTGATCCCTCGAATGGCAGGCTGGCAGAGCCGGTACGACGCATCGACTTCGATCCGCTCGACTTCAGTGTGCCGACGCGCTGGATTCCGAACTATCGGACGATCAACGACATCGACTTCAACCTGCAGCGCACCGGCGCCGAGCTGAATGTCTGGAAGGGCGGAGAGTTCATCTTCAACCCGGTCATGCCGATCAATTCGGCGGCCTGTGAGATCGTGCGCGGTGACACGACAATCAAGATCAAGACGACGGTGTTCGTGCAAGGCATTCGCCAGTATCGCGTGGATATCAGCTGGTCACCACTGATTGGCGGGCAGCACGTCTACATGCAGCTGGCGACACGGTTTCCCGAGCATCTGAAACAGATTCGCGGGGTGATCGAGAGTGTGACGATTCCGGTGCGAGCCTCAGAAGCGCGGTAGATCGTGCGACGCCGGATGCATCAGCGCCGACGACTCGAAGGCCAACGTTCGGTCCTCGCATTGGTTCGCTCCCGGGCTGGTCGGATATCCGCGTCGGGAGCCGGGGCGACTACCGGCCAGCAAGCGTGCCTGCAGCGCCCATGTCTGCGGCCGGCAGCGTCAGAAACGCCGACGTGCCGCGCCCGATTTCGCTCTCGAGCCACAACGTACCGTCATGCGCACGCACAATGCCGTGCGCAATCGCGAGGCCGAGGCCCGCGCCGGAGCGATCGGTGCGCTTGCTCTGCCAGAATCGATCGAAGACGAACGGCAGGTCCTCGGCGGCAATACCGGCACCTGTATCCTGCACCACGACCAGGACACCGTTTGGGTGCCGCAGTGCGCGCATTTTCACATG
>JANMWU010000321.1:0-3316 GCA_031380785.1 Gemmatimonadaceae bacterium | reverse complement strand
GACGGTGTTCGTGGCGCAGCTGCTCGGCGTGCTGGAAGGGGTGACGGCGGGTCAGTTTCTCGGATCGTCGCTGCAATCGAGCGTGTGTGCGATCGTCTTTGCGACCTACTACACCGCGTTGGTCTGGACGCGGCAATCCGGCTTTTCTCCTCCGCCTGCGTGGCTCCCGCTCTCAGTTGGGGCGGGGTCGCTGGCGGGCGTGATCTTCGTCTGGCGGGCGTTGATTGGGAGCGAAGAATCGCGCCTCGCCGACCAGAATCGCGTCGCAGCAATGACGACGCGTTCAGCGGTGAATCGGGAGTTGATGGTTGCCCAGCGTAACCTGCGCCGAATGGCACGGCACAGTGACTCCGCTGATTCGACGTGGCAGTCGAGCGTGACGCAAATGATCGCTGATGTGCCGGGTCTGGAGTCAGTCATCTGGGCTGACGCGGCCGGCCATCCGCGTGCGGCGGACCGCCGGATTTCGCCGAGTGAGCTGGCCAATGTGGAGCGCACACTGCGACCGTACGCCAGTGAATTCACGCAGGAGCGACAGTGGGCGGCTTTCATCGAAATGCCGGGTAATCCTGGCCGTGCGCTGATGGTGCAGCCCCGGTGTCGGACCGGGCCGTGTACGGATCTGTTCGTGGCAGTGATTGATGCGCGCACGGTGCTCGGTGCGATTCTGGCAGACACCGTGCTGGGTTTCGAAATGGGAATCGGCAGCGGCAAGACCTGGTATCGGACCACCGCGCCGATAGTCGAACGTACCAGGCGCTCTCTGGTCACGCGACCGCTTGTTGGCGGGAACCCCGAGTGGCATATCGGCGTCTGGCCGTCTGCTCGCATCGCGGCAGCCACGCCCTCACGGCTCAGCGATCTCGTGTTGCTGCTCGGCATCGCCGTCTCGGTGCTGCTCGCGATCGCGCTGCGTCTTGCACAAGCCGTGTCGCAGACGGCGCGGCTGGAAGAACGTGCGAAGCTCGATCTCGCGCTTCAGTCCACGACCGACGGTATCTGGGAGTGGGACATCCCTACCGGGAACGTCACGCGCTCGGCGCAGCTCTGGTTGCATCTCGGCTATGGCGCAGGCGAAGCATATCCTGGTCTGGAGGACTGGCTTTCGCTCATTCACCCGCACGACCGCGCGTTGATGGAGACCCGGCTCGGCGATCATCTGGCGCAACGTACGGAGTCATACGAAGCCCAGTATCGTGTACGAAGTGCGTATGGTCGCTGGCACGACATAGTCGAGCGCGGTCGCGTCGTCATGCGCGCCAGTGATGGCACGCCGCTCCACCTGATGGGCATGTTCGCAGATGTCACCGATCGCCGGAATGCCGAGGAGTCGGTGCGACAGGCGGAGACAATGAGTACGATGGGCCGTCTCGCCGCGCGCATCGCGCACGAAATCAACAATCCGCTGGCGGGCATCCAGAATTCGTTTCTGCTGATCAAGGATGCCATCCCGCCCACGCACCCGCACATCAAGTATGTCGGCGCGATTGAACGCGAAGTACAGCGCATCAGTCAGGTGACACGGCAGCTCTACGAGACGTACCGCCCCGAAACTGAATCGACACTGCAGGCGCCGGTTCAGTCAGTCGTCGGTGAAGCAGTCCAGTTCATTCAGCAGGTGAATCGCGCGGCCAATGTGAGCGTGCAGGTGGAGCTCGGCGGTATCGCAGCGGTAGTCAAGCTGTCCGGTGCGATGCTGCGACAGTGCGTGTGCAATCTGGTGCAGAATGCCATCGAAGCCTCGCCGCCGGGGTCGAAAGTGTTGGTGCGCGGGTCGATTGAAGGCGACATTTTCGTGTTGAGTGTCGCCGATCAGGGCCCGGGCGTTCCCATTGACGCACGGGAACGCATCTTTGATCCGTTCGTGTCGACGAAACCATCCGAGCTGTCAAGCGGCGGGATGGGTATGGGGCTGTCACTGGTGTGGAGAGCGCTGAACGCCGCGGGCGGCAGCATTCATGTAACTGATGCGGACGGCGGCGGCGCGGAATTCATCGCTCGCATTCCGCTGGTTGAGACCTCTGTCAGGGGAGTAACGGCATGACACGTGGGCGCATTCTGATGGCCGACGACGAACCAACATTCCTGGAATCCACGGCGGACCTGCTGCGGCGCGAGGGCTACGAATGCGCGACGGCGCCCGACGGAGCGCGGGCGCTGGAGCTGGTGGTTGACGAACAGTTCGATCTGCTGATTACCGATCTCGAAATGCCCGGCAACAGCGATCTTGCGCTGGTGCGACGCGTGGCGCAGGTGCGTGGCGGTTTGCCGGTGATCATCCTGACCGGATTTCCCAGTGTCCGATCTGCCGTTGCGAGCATTGAACTGCCTGTGGCAGCGTATCTCACCAAGCCCGTGCAGTTCGCCGAATTGATCGAGCGCGTAAACGCATCGGTGACGCGCTTCCGATCATTTCGTTCGATGCAGGATGCGGAATTGCGCTTGAACGATATGCGCCTGCGCTACGATCAGCTGGCAACGCAGCGCGGTCCCGGTGCGCCGAGCGCGGATACTTTTCTGTCGCTGGCGCTTCGCAACGTGATGGGATCGCTCACCGATCTGGAGCAGCTCGGGCGCGCGCTGGCGGGTTCACCGGTTGACGCGCACGCCTGTCAGATCATGAATTGTCCGCGCGGCTCGCAGTTGACCGCCGCGATTCAGCACACGGTGGAGGTGCTTGAGGAGACGAAGCATGCCTTCAAGTCGAAGCAGCTCGCGGAGCTGCGTCAGCGACTTGAGCTGTTGCTGCAGTACAACTGAGCCGTTCGCAACGCATGGCGCGTGAGCACGGAAATTGCTCCAGTTTTAGTTGATAGGTTGGAGTTCCGGTCAACGCCGGAATGTCTTGTCGGACGAGGGCTGGCCTCGTCAGTCGAAGGCGTGTTGCGGTCCCTTCATGGGCTCAGCAACGCGCCTTTTTTCTTTGCCTTGAATGGAGAAACTCACATGAATTGGGATACGATTGCTGGTGACTGGAGGACCGCCACGGGCAAGCTTCGCGAGCAGTGGGGCAAGCTGACGGACGACGATCTGGACGGCATCGCCGGTAAGCGCGATCAGCTCGTCGGCGCCATTCAGAAGCGTTACGGCATGGCGAAAGATGCCGTCGAAAAGGAAGTGGCCGACTACGAAACAGCGAGCCGGAACGCCCACGCCGCTAACCACTCTCACGAGGGATAACCGCAATGCTGCGCTGGGCTTTCATGTTTCTCGTGCTGGCGCTGATCGCTGGCATCTTCGGCTTTGGCGGCGTGGCCGCTGCTTCCGCTGGTATCGCAAAGACGCTGTTCATGGTGTTCGTCGTCTTCGCCGTGAT
>JANMWU010000302.1:0-7660 GCA_031380785.1 Gemmatimonadaceae bacterium | reverse complement strand
CGGCGCAGCCCGTGACCCGAACTCCGGCGGGCGGCAGATGCCGAGCCACTGGGGCAGCACGACGATGAACATCGTGTCCACGTCGTCACCAACCGGCACGCAGTTTCTGCACGCCGTTGGCTGCGCCGAAGCGTCGATGCGGCAGCGCCTGCTCGACGGCACCAACACCGACGAAGTCACGCTCGTCACCACCGGTGACGGCACGACGTCGCAAGGCGAGTTCTGGGAGTCGCTCAACACCGCCTGCAACCTCAGTCTGCCCATCGTCTACCTCGTCGAAGACAATGGATACGCCATCAGTGTGCCGGTTGAAGTGGGCACCGCCGGCGGTTCGATCTCGAAGCTGGTGAAAGGCTTTCCCGGCCTCTACATGCAGGAAGTGGACGGCTGTGATCTCATCGCGAGCTACGAAGCGATGGCGCGTGCGGTGCACTTTGCGCGCGAACGTCAGGGGCCGGCATTCGTGCATGCGAAAGTCATCCGTCCTTACTCGCACTCATTGTCTGACGACGAGACGATGTACCGTCCGGCCGAGGAGCGTGAGGCCGATGCGACGCGCGATCCGCTGCGCACCTTCCCCGCCTGGCTGCAGCAGCATGGCTTCGCGACCGAGGAAGAGCTGGCCGTCATAGCCGATGGCGTGGACGCCGAGCTGCTGCTGGCGACGGATGACGCACTGGCTGCGTCGCAGCCTGACGCCAGCACGGTGCACTACGCCGTGTACTCGCCCGATGTCGATCCGACCAGTGAGCAGTTCGACACCGAAGATGATCCGCACTTCAGCGGCAGCGAGACGACCATGGTCGAGCTGCTCAATCAGTGCATGAGGGACGAGATGCGTCGCGACTCGCGCATCCTGATGTTCGGCGAGGACGTGGCCGACGCCAGCCGGGTCGAAGTGCTCGATCGCGTGAAGGGCAAAGGCGGCGTGTTCAAGGTCACGCACGGATTGCAGAAGGAATTCGGCAGCGGGCGCGTCTACAACTCGCCGCTGGCCGAGGCGAACATCGTCGGGCGCGCGATTGGTCTGGCGCTGCGCGGATTCAAGCCGGTGGTCGAGATTCAGTTCTTTGACTACATCTGGCCGGCGTTCATGCAGATCCGTGATGAACTCGCCACGATGCGTTGGCGCTCCAACAATGCCTTCGCGGCACCAGTGGTGATTCGCACCACCTACGGCGGCTACATCCGCGGCGGTGTCTACCATTCGCAGACCGGCGCCTCACTGTTCACGCACACGCCTGGCCTGCGGGTGGTGTGCCCAAGCAACGCACTCGACGCCAGCGGATTGCTGCGTACCGCGATCCGGTGTGAGGATCCGGTCATCTTCCTCGAGCACAAGCATCTCTATCGTCAGACGTACAACAAGGCAATGAATCCGGGACCGAATTTCATGATCCCGTTCGGCAAGGCGCGCATTGCTCGTGAAGGGACCGATGTCACGGTCGTGACGTACGGTGCCACCGTCCAGCGCGCGCTGGCGGCCGCCAATCAGATGGCGGATGAAGGCGTGAGCGCTGAAGTGATCGACCTGCGAACGCTGTCGCCGTGGGACAAGGAGACGGTGTTTGCCAGCATCCGGAAGACCAATCGCGTGATCGTTGGCTACGAAGACGCGATGTCATGGGGGTATGGTGCCGAGATCGCCGCATCAATTGCTGACGAGTGCTTCGCGTATCTCGATGCACCAGTGATGCGCGTTGCGAGTACCGACACCTTTGTGGGCTACGCGCCGCAACTCGAGGATGCGACCCTGCCACAACAGGAAACCTTCCGGCAGGCCTATCGCCGCATCGTGTCGTACTGACAGATCGTGCGGCGGCAGGCGCCCGCTGCGCTCACTATCGCACGGCTACGGCAATCTGGCTGGCGGCGGTATCGGTCGTGGTCGCGATTGCAGCAGGCGGCTCATGTCGGTGATCCGATAGTCGCCAGGCACACGAAAGGTGTTGGTGTCCACCGTTTCGGTTCTGAAAGCCGTGACGGCGCTGTGTGCTTCGGTGCGCAGTGTATCAGCAGCGGACACACCGACGGTGGTTGTGACACCTTGCAGTGGAAATCCGGCCGGCAGATTGTGTTCTGAAGCGCGCAGCGCCTGACGCACGGCACCGGGCACACCCAGCGAGCGCGCGAAGTATTCGGTGAAAACACCGAAGCCGGGATCAAGTCTGGCCACATCGCGGCTCACGTCGAGCTGCACGACCTGTTCCGTGCGAATGGATCGGCGCGCGGTGGCGTTACCGATTCGGAGCTCGTAGCGCTGCACGAGTTCGACGCGACGCGTGCTGAATCCAAGCAGGCGCGGGCCGACGCCGCGCGCGTGTGTTGCGCTTGCGGCGTCTGAGACTTCAGCCTGCATAGCGCCCAACGCGCCACCCAGCAGACGGCTCAGGTCCTGGGCCTGACCCAACAGTGCGTCGCGTTTAGTCGGGTTGAGCACGGCGACCGTACTGTCAGCGCTTCGCAACAGCAAGGTGCCGCGATCGCCTGTGATTGCGCGCAACGATCCGCTGCGCACCGCGATCCGCGCCACGCCATGCCAGATCGCGACATCCAGCACCACGCCACTGGTGTCGCGGGCGCTGCCTGCGATGGACGCGGTCACTGTGTACGTGAACAACCACGCCCGATCGCGCGCTGCAGAACTCTGCGCCGCAAGCGGTGATGCGCCAGCTGCCGCAAACAGCAGTAAGCGGAATACACTGAGGCGGCCAAGCGGCGGCGGTTGCCGCTCGCCAGTCATGACGAGAACGCGCGAGTCGTCAGGATGGTTTGGCCGGCACAATCATGCCATCAACCATGCGCAGCACTTCCGTCGGTGTGTCGCCCGCGGCCAGCACCACGAACGACGCCGGTGCGCCGCGACGCATGACAGCGTTCGACGGCAGGCCCTGCACACTGGCGCCGCGCAGATCGACCACGCGCACGCTGGCGCCGGCAAGCTTGCGGACTTCAGCGCCGGATCCCACCAGCGCGAATTCCTTTCCCGAGACCGCGATCGCATCCGCGACCGGTCGCCGCACGTCACCGGTGCGGATCCGACCGTTCACGAACACCAGCGTGACCGGTGTCACATCAAGCCTGACGACGATCCATGGAGTCGCGCAGGTCGAGCAGAATCTCGAAGTACAGCTGCTCGCGACGGTACGCGAAGTCGAGCGCCACCATCTGCGACGGATCCTCCGAGGCTCTCGCCCTGTCGAAGGCTTCCTTGTACATCTCTTCCAGGTTGCTCAGAATGCGGTCGCGGGTACGAGCCATGCGAATGGAGTCCAGTGAATAAGGCGTGAGACGTGGAATGTCCCGCACATCATCGAGCGATGCCGCAGGACCATCAGGATCGTAAATCAGCTTGCGTGCGGCGTTGAAAAACGCGCGCCGTGGATCAGGAATATCGACCATCAATGAACCGCGAGGAAATCTTTGCCAGAGATGACTGGCGCTGCGCGTACTGCGGCGAGCAGTTCCTTCCCGCGTCGCTGACGGTGGACCATGTCCAGCCGCAGGCGCGCGGAGGCGACAACTCCGGCGGCAACGTAGTGACGGCCTGCGCCACCTGCAATTTGCGCAAAGGACACCGTCGCCTGTCGGAATTCCTGCTCGACGAGCCGAACTCCCTCACCACGTTCCGGCAGCGTGCCCGGCACGTGTGGCCACGACATCTTCGTTCGCTGGACGAGGCACTGCGGGCTGGGCAACGCCGTGCCGAGCAGCCTCAGCGCGAGCCGCCAAGCCGGTGAAAGACTGCCTCTTCAACGACATCGCCGTTTTTCAGATGCTCCACCACGATCCGCTCCAGCAACGCCGGCGTGACATTCGCGTACCAGACGCCATCAGGATACACCGCCACAATCGGTCCGGCGGCGCAGACGCCCAGACAAGGCGTTTCCCCGCGCTTCACGCGCGTCGGCCCGAACAGCAGATCCTCACGCTGCAGCAGCCGGGCGAGTTCGGAGTAGATCTGGCGCCCGCGACGATCGGGTGAGCAATACGATCCGGTGCACACGAGCACATGCCGTGTGTACGGGTCCATCTGCGGAAGAATCATCAGTGCCTGAAAATGGCGAGCAGAAGTTCGAGTACGATCAGCAGCACGATCGCCACTTCCAGCGCCTCGCTGCGCGCTGATTGCTGCTCGTCGTTGAGCATCGAGTACGTCTCACGAATGATCGCGAGCTTGCGATCGATCCCGGCACGCCAGGTGCGACCGCGGAAGAGTTCCAGCGCCGACGCGTAGATGCGGGCGAGATACACATCGTCAGTGACCTTGAGCGCGTTTTCCACCCGCTCCACCAACTCGGTGCTGTCGGCCACGGTGCGCTGCAACTCCGCCAGCAGTGGCGCGTATCGACGACTGAACAGCGCCAGCCCGCGGGAGCCGGGCCTTGCCGCCTCGATCCGGTCGTACATGCGCGGCAGTTCAGCGTCCAGCGTGGCGTCGTAGAAACGCAGCTCGAGCAACTGCGCGTTCGCAAATTCGAGAATGAACTGCACGTCGGTATCCACCAGTGACGGATCGACGATCAGTGCGTTGTCCCACGTCAGAATCGCCAGATCATCGGCGGTGTAACTGAAGCGATGCGTCAGCAGTTCGCGGAGCGCATCGGCGCTCAGTGCGCGACGATCGTTCAGCAGCAGCGGAGAGACGAGCGCATCGTGCAGCATCGCCGGCGGCACAGGCAGGCCCTGCGCGTCGCGCAGTCGCGCCACCCGGTACACGATGTAGTCCTCGGTCTGTTGAGCGACGGCGGGGCGATCGATGCAGCTGCGCAGACGTTCGACGAGTGAGCGCAGATGTCCATCGAGCAGCGACGGAATCACGTCCGCGGCGTCGAGGCGCTCGCCGAAATCCACAAAACCGTGCCAGCTGCTGTCTGGCGGCGCCGGCACCCGTGCGCGCAGACTCACCACGCCAAAGTCGAAGATGCGCGCGCTCACCTCGACCGTCAGCCGTTCACCGCCGAGCACGACGTCCTCGGTGCCGAGAATTACGGTGATGGGCGGATTGGGGATCTGCAGCGCCTGTGCCTCGCCTCGCACCGGTCGCACACGTGCCGGCGCCTGCGTGGCCAACAGCTCCAGCACACGATCCAGAGCAATTTCGTAGCCGACGTCGAAGAGTCGGTACACAACCGCGTCGCCGTCCACTTGCAGCGCGTCAGCCGGAATGGGCGGCTCGGTGGACGGCAGCCGGTTCAGGAAGTGCTCGCGTGACATCGGTGAAAGATACCCGCCGTCGTGGCAGACCCTGCCGACACGCCAGGTTGAGACTGTCCTGCTCGCGGGCAAAGAGCGATAGTGTGCAGAGTATTCCCGCTTCAGGTACTCCGACTTCCATGACGACGCCCCTTTTGATTCCCGATCCGGCCATTTCCGGCCGCGGCTACGCCTCGCCCGATGTGCTGGTCAGCACGGGCTGGCTTGCCGACCACCTCGACGATCCCGAGTTGCGGCTGCTCGAATGTGACGAAGACGTGCTCCTCTTCGACTTCGGCCACATCCGCGGCGCGCAGAAAATCGATTGGCACACCGACCTGAATGACCCGGTCGTGCGCGACTACGTCTCGCGCGAGCAGTTCGAGTCCCTGCTGCGTCGGCTCGGCATCAGCGACGACACGCTCGTCGTGTTCTACGGCGACAAGAACAACTGGTGGGCGGCGTACGCATTCTGGGTCTTCCATCTGTTTGGATTCCGCAACGCGCGATTGCTGGACGGCGGGCGTATGAAGTGGGAGATGGATGGCCGCGCGCTCACGACCGAGAAAGAGCTGGTGGCACCGTCATGGTTCGTGGCCGCAGAGCGCGATGATGCGCGCATCCGCGCCTTTCTGCCCGATGTGCTGGCGCACTCGCGTGCGGCAGGCCAGATGGTGGACGTGCGATCGCCAGCCGAATACACCGGCGAGAAACTCCACATGCCCGAGTATCCGCAGGAGGGGGCGATGCGTGGCGGCCATGTGCCAGGCGCGCGAAGCGTGCCGTGGGCCCGCGCGGCCAACAGCGACGGTACGTTCAAGTCCGCGGATGAACTGCGTGCGATTTATCAGTCAGAGCAGTCGCTGCATCCCGACAAGGCGACCATCACCTACTGTCGCATCGGTGAACGCTCGTCGCACACCTGGTTCGCGCTCACCTATCTACTGGGCTACCGCGACGTGAAGAACTACGACGGTAGCTGGACCGAGTACGGCAACGCGGTCCGGACTCCAATCGTGACGGGCAGCATGCCACTCGCCGGCTGATCGCGCATGGACACACCAAAGCAGTTTTCGACGGTGCGCCTGACGTGGGATGGAGAACGCCGATTTGATGCCGGTCGCCCCGGAGGTCCGACGAGCCGCATGGATGGTGATGCGCACACGGGGCCGAGTCCGGTGGATATGCTCATCAGCGCGCTGGCAGCGTGCACCGCGATCGATGTGGTGGATATTCTCGCCAAGCGCCGTACGCCGGTTTCATCACTCGTCATCGATGGCGTCGGTACGCGTGCACCGACGCTTCCGAAGCGAGTCACGGCGGTGGATCTCACCTTTCATGTCAGCGGTGACAACATCGATCGGACGCACGCCGAACGAGCGGTGGAGCTTGCAATCACGAAGTACTGCAGCGTGCGCGACACACTCGATGCGGCGATGCCAATTCGCTATGTGGTAACGCTGAACGGCGTGGCCGGAGGCACCATCACTGCCGGCGGGAATTCCTCCCGCTGAACGTCAGTTGCCAAAGTGACCATGTGCGCTGTGATCCCGGCCGCAGATGCAGCGATGCGTGGCGCCCCGGTTGATCCAGTGCGCAGCGATCAGGCTCGAGGCCGCGACGATGACCACGGCCATCTCGCTGAGTGACACATGCACATGCAAGACGCGAAGGATGAGGAGCAACGTCATGCCGAGTACGAACAGCGCGAGCGGACGACGCACGCGATGCAGTCGGTAGCCGGGAATCAGCGCGGCCAGGCCAATGACAGCCGATGCAGCCAGGAATGCCCAGTCAATCCACGGAGCCGCGAAGAACGAGAGTGCCGGCGCGACTCCGAGAAACAGCGCCGCTATGGCACAGTGCACCGCGCACATCAGCGATGCGGTTGCTCCGACCGTGTCGAGTGCGGCGCGTGGCTGTGAGGCTGGCGCGGGAACGGGCATCGTGATCTCGGCGGGAAATCGCGTGAGCTTGCGCTGGAGGGCGCCGCAGAGCGCAGCGCTATTGATATTATAAACTGATAGTCATGTCGCAATAAAGCTCTTTTCCCTGGCGGCGCAAGGACCGCCGACTTGCCGATTCAGGCGCGAATGGCTGAGGTAGCTGGGAACCAGAGAGTAGCCGAGCTTTTGCCGGCAGCCGGCGGCGTGACCCTCCCACCGGGGAACCGGAGCCGCTAGGTTTCGCGGCTGGCCGGGAAGCAGTGTGCTCCGGCGCGTGACCCTTAAGACGAGATATTGGCCATGAAGGACGGCATTCATCCCGCGTATCACCCGGTGATCTTCAAGGACGCATCGTCGGGCTTCGCGTTTGTCACCCGCTCCACGCAGTCGAGCGACCAGATGATGGAGTGGACCGACGGCAAGTCGTATCCCGTCATCACGATGGAAATCACCAGCCACTCGCACCCGTTTTATACGGGCCAGCAGCGCATGATTGACACGCAGGGTCGTGTGGATCG
>JANMWU010000284.1:0-5939 GCA_031380785.1 Gemmatimonadaceae bacterium | reverse complement strand
GGACATGCTGCGCCGAAAGGGTCGTCGCAATCATCATCACGCCGCCGATGGCAAGCACGGCTTTCATCTCGAGCTCCCGCTGCCGGACGTTGGTCGCTTCACTGACACCACGCCGGTAAGCGGCGTAGGGGTGAGCCACTCGGCCGCAGGTGCAGCGATCGGCAACGGCGTTCCGCTTGGCGCCGGTCGACGGATGCCCCACGGTTCTTCGTGCGAACGCGTCCCGCCTCGCGTACGCAAACCGGCACCAAGACCAGCCGTGATCGCGATCCAGGTGATGCCGAGCGCAATCGTGCGTACACCGGCCGATGCCACGGGCCAGGAGGTAAGCGCGGCTGCCGCGAGCCACGGGATCGACAACAGCAGCATGCCGATCACCAGCGATTGCAGTCGCATGCCGCGTTCGCTCTGTCCGGTGCGCCGCGCCGTGACAGCCTTGCCGACCATCTGCACCGCGCCAAGGCCACCGAGCACGATCAGGCCAAGCACTGCGATCACGTAAGCCACGATCGCAAACGGCACCAGCAGAATGCCAAGCAGTGTGAGGCAGAGCAGCAGACAGATGGTGACGAGCACGGGGAGCAGCGCCATCTGCGCCAGGAATCCGATTGTGACGTTGCGGCCGAAGCCGGAGTTCAGTGCGGTGGTGACGCGCTGCATCGCGTCACCGGAGTTGGTCAGCACACCGATCGCCAGAATGATCAGAATTCCGAACCACGCGGCGGTGCGTTTGAGGCTCGCCAGCGTGCCAGTGGCTGACGCAATGGTGGCGCCGGTCGGCAGCGGCTCGATTGCATCCAGTGTGCGCAGTTCGCCATCAACGCGACCAGACGGCGCAATTGCCGCGCCATGTTCGGCGGCGATGACGTCCCCGAGCACATGTCCGGTGGAGTCGATGATGACGGCGCCATTGATAGCGATGGCCGAGCCGGTGACGACGCCAGCGATGCGCAGCGTGCCGTCGAGCGTCACGATGTTGCCCTTGACCGAATCACGCCTGGTGACCGTCATATCGCCGACGTGGTGCGCGGCATCGAGCGCCGCACAGCCGATAATGGGGTCGAGGCTGGCGCGCTTGAGCAGCGCGACGTTCGCACTGCTCAGTCCGGTCAGGTCACGAGGCGTACACGTGGACGACGCGGGAGCGGTCTGACTGCAGGCCAAGCTCGGCAACATCACGAGCGCGGCTACCACGGCGAGGCGCGGAATGACCACCGGCCTACGCCTCGAGACGTCGGGCCCGCGCGGCAACCGCGCGGAGCCCGAGGAATCCAAGACCGGCACCGGTCAGCAGCGTCGCACCGGCCACCGCCATGAGCGGCAGGCCGCTCCCGAGCGAATCGCCGAGCGGGCCGACCAGCGTCTGGGCCGTCGCGGTGAGCGACGCGAAAAGGCCCTCGCGGGCCCGTTCGGTAACCAGGCCGCCCACGAAGACGGTGGCATCCCGGTGTGCCCAACCCCACGCCGCTGCTCCGGTCACCAGCGTCGCGGCGCCGGTGAGCGCCGTCCCGGTCGCGATTCGCATCACGGGGGAAGCGGGCACCCAGCCAGCGACGCTGGTCCGGATGGCCACGTGCCAGGGCTCGAAGACGTGCACCTCGTACATGACCCGGTCGGCGAAGCCGAAGTTGGGGGTCATTTCGGGGAGCGTCTCGATGTCCAGTACGAACGCGCGGAGGGCCGTCAGCTCGTCGCGGCACTGCGCGCAGTCGCGCAGGTGGGCGGTGAGCTGCTGCACCCCGAAGCCTGTCTCCCCGTCGAGGAGCAGGTCGAGTTCGTCAGGCAGGAGGTGGCGTGTGAGTGTCATTGGATTCCCTCAGACGGATACGGGCGGTCGGCGCTGGCGGTTTCAGGGCAGGTTCTGATCGGTCGGCGTCGGGGATGCGGCGGGCCGGGCGGGGAGGTCATCGAGTGTCCTCCAGGGCCTCGCGCAGTTCGTGTCGGGCGCGGTGGATATAGGTCTTGACGGTCCCGAGCGGCAGATCGAGCAGCTGGGCGATCTCTTCGTACGATCGACCGTCCACATGGCGGAGCAGGATGCAGCTGCGATAGAGCGGTCGAAGTTTCGCGATGGCGACTTCGATGGCGGCGCCGAGTTCCTTGTTTGCCATTTCATCCAGCGCGTTCTCGCTGCGATCACCGATCTCAAAGCTGGTGGCTTCGATTTCCGCCTGCGTCGCGGCGCCAGATGCGCCATCGATGCTCACCGTGTTAAGTCGTCGACGGCGCAGCGAATCGATGGCGAGATTGTTCGCGATCTTGAACAGCCAACTCGAGAATTTGAAGTCGGGCGAATACTTCTCGATGTTGTTGAGGACCTTGATGAAGGTCTCCTGTGCCAGGTCTTCCGCTGCCTCGCGATCGCGGACCATGCGGTAGACCAGCGAAAACACCGGGCGCTCGTAGCGACGGATCAGTTCCCGATACGCTTCATCACGGCCTTCCTGCGCAAGGGCGACCAGATCTGCGTCAGGAAGGTTGGTAGCGTCGAGTAGCCGGGGCATGCGTCAGGGCGGCACCGGTGGGCGGCGGCCGGTGTGCGGCGCCCGAGGTGCAACGAGCGAAGTTAGTGCGCCGGCAGCTTGATGCCGAAGGCGGATCGCTCCGGTCGCACAGCGAACCGTGATCGGCATTGTCGCGTCGCCTTGTGGCACGGTGCGCTGTTCCACGAGCTTTGTCATCTGATGACCAAGACACTCGACGCCGACCTCCGGCGCGCCGACGCGGCCGCCGCCGGTGGCGACGGGAAGCGCGCGTATGTGCAGCAGATCTTTTCCGAGATCGCGCCGCGCTATGACCTGCTGAATCACCTGCTGTCGATGAATATCGACCGGGCATGGCGACGCGAGGCGCTGGCGGCGCTGGCCTGGACTGCGACGCCGGCGGGCGTTTACCTCGATCTCTGCGCCGGCACGCTGGATGTGGGCGCGCAGCTGGTGCATCAGGCGGGTTTCCGCGGCTTTGTGATGGCGGCCGATTTCGCGGAGCCGATGCTTCGAATGGGCGATGGCAAGGCATCGCGTACGACGCTCGGTCCGGTGGCCGCAGACGCGCTGCAGCTGCCCGTGGCCGATGCCAGCTTCGACGGTGCGATTGTGGCGTTCGGCATTCGCAACGTGGCATCACTCGACACCGGTTTGCGCGAAGTGCATCGCGCGCTCAAGCCGGGCAAGCGGTTTGTGATCCTCGAATTTTCCACACCGCGCAACGCGCTGGTCCGCGCCGGATACCAGTTCTACTTCCACACCGTGCTGCCCACCGTCGGGCGGGTCGTGAGTGGCCACAAAACGGCGTATGCATATCTGCCGAAGAGCGTGGCCCATTTTCCGGTCGAGGAAGAGTTGGCGTCACGGATGACGGCCGCCGGATTCCGCGACGTTTCGTGGAGACCGCTCTCCTTCGGCATCGCCGCGATCCACATCGGTGTGGCGTGATGCCGTCGAAACACGACTGATATGGCACTCGATTCTCTTCAGGACTTCATCACCGCGATCGATAACATCGGCGAGCTGGTACGAATTTCGCGGCCGGTGCGCGCGAAGCTCGAGCTGTGCGAAATCACCGATCGCGCCAGCAAGCTGCCCGGCGGTGGGCCGGCGCTGCTGTTCGAACATGTGATTCTCGACGACGGCACGCGTTCGGCGTTCCCGGTCGCCATCAATCTGTTCGGATCGATGACGCGCATGGCGCTGGCGCTTGGCGTCACTGCGCTCGATGAACATGGCGCACGTATCACGGAGCTGATGAACCTGAAAGTGCCGGATGGATTCGTCGCCAAACTTGGATTGCTGCCGCGGTTGCTCGAGGTCTCGAAGTATCCGCCGCGCGTAAAGAGTGGATCGGCGCCGTGTCAGGAGATCGTCTGGCGCGGCGACGAGATCGATCTCGACAAAATTCCGGTCATCACCTGCTGGCCCGAGGACGGTGGACCGTACATCACCTTGACGGCGGTAGTCAGCAAGGATCCGGCGCGCGGCATTCGCAACGTCGGCATGTATCGGGTGCAGAAACTCGACCAGCGCTCGGTCGCGATGCACTGGCAGCGGCACAAGACCGGCGCCGAACATTTCCGCACGATGGCCGACCGCGGCGAGACGATGCCGGTCTGCATCGTGATCGGCGCCGATCCGGCCAGTGTGTACAGCGCCAGCGCGCCGCTGCCGCCGGCGGTGGATGAATTCATTTTCGCCGGATTTCTGCGCAAGGATCCGGTGCAGCTGACGAAGGCGGTGACCTGCGATCTCGAAGTGCCATCGCTGGCGGAGCTGGTGATCGAAGGCTACATCGATCCGCGCGAGGAAATGGTGGTCGAGGGGCCGTTCGGCGATCACACCGGATTTTATTCCGAAGCCGACCTGTATCCTCGCGTACATGTGACGGCGGTCACGATGCGGCGGAACATGGTGTACGCGACGACGATCGTGGGGCGGCCACCGATGGAAGATTTTTACCTCGGACATGCGACCGAACGGATCTTCCTGCCGCTGTTGAAACTGACGACGCCGGAGATTGTGGACTATCACATGCCGGCCGAAGGTGGGTTTCATAACCTTGTTTTCGTCAGCATTGACAAGAAGTATCCGGGCCATGCATACAAGGTGATGAACGCGCTGTGGGGCGCCGGACTGATGTCGCTGGCCAAGGTGCTGGTGGTGGTCGACAAGGACATCAACGTGCGCAACGTGTCGGAGACGTGGTGGGCCGCGCTCAATCACATCGATCCCGAGCGCGATGTACGTTTCACCATGGGCCCGGTGGACGTGCTCGATCATTCCAGTCGCGCCTTCAGCTATGGCAGCAAGATGGGTATCGATGCAACGCGCAAACTTCCCGAAGAAGGCTTCACCCGGCAGTGGCCGAAGGTGATCTCGATGGATGCTGCCACCAGGGCGCGCGTTGATGGTTTCTTCGACTCGCTCGGCATCGCGAAGGCGTGGAAGCAATGACGACACCTGGTCGCGAAGGTCAGACCTTTGCCGGCCCGTCAGCGCTGGCGCGCTGGGCCAGCTTCGTCAAACTGCCGCACACCGTATTCGCATTGCCGTTCGCGCTTACCGGCGTGGTGCTGGCGAGCCGCATCGTCATGCCCACGCCAGGCCAGGTCGGATGGGTGGTGCTGGCGTTCACGGCGGCACGGTTCGCGGCAATGGCGTTCAATCGCATCGTCGATCGTGATGTGGATGCGAAAAATCCGCGCACGAAGATGCGCGAGATTCCCAGCGGCGCATTGCAACTGGGCCAGGCGAAGGCGAGCGTTGTGCTGGCCGGCATTGTCTTTGTGTTCGCCAGCTGGATGCTCAATCCGCTGTGTGGAATGCTGTCGCCGATCGCGCTGGCATGGGTGCTGTTCTACAGCTACGGCAAGCGCTTCACGCGCTGGAGTCACCTCGTGCTCGGCCTCGGCCTTGGCATCGCGCCGGTCGGCGGCTATCTGGCTGTCACAGGTGCGTGGAGCAATCCGGTCTGGATGCTGCCGGTGCTCGCGCTGGCCGTGATGACCTGGTCCGGTGGTTTCGACATTCTGTATGCTCTGCAGGACGTGGCATTCGATCGCGCGAATGGCTTGTTCTCGCTGCCGGCCGCTCTCGGTGCACCGCGGGCGCTGAACGTGGCGCGAGTGCTGCATATCGGCACAGTGTTGCTGCTGGCGCTGGTCGGTTGGGCGACTGGTGGCGGAGTGCTGTACGCACTCGGTGTGGCGGTGGTGGCGATGCTGCTGGCGTACGAACATTCGCTGGTGAATCCGGATGATCTTTCGAAGCTTGACGCGGCGTTCTTTACGATGAATGGCGTGATCAGCATCACCTTCTTCACCTTCGTGCTGCTGGAGCGCCTGCTTCATCTGCGCTCGATCGCGGACCTGCTGGCGGGCCGCGCGTGAGCAGCGCGCCGCTGCCGATCGTGATGGCGATCACCGGCGCGTCAGGCGCACCGTACGC